>WFVN01000091.1 GCA_015491615.1 Gammaproteobacteria bacterium | reverse complement strand
ATTTTTGACTACCCATTCGGCTGCGGCATTGAGCTCCTCGTCGGAATCGTTGAGCCCGGGAATGAGCAGGGTGGTGATCTCGAGCCAGACATTCGTTTCGTGCTTGATGTATTGCAGGGTGTCCAACACCGGCTGCAAATGGCTGCCGGTGACCTTCCAATAGAATTCTTCCGTGAAGGCCTTGAGGTCCACGTTGGCAGCGTCCATGTGGGAGAAAAACTCTTTTCTCGGCTCTTCGGTGATGTAACCAGCGGTCACCGCCACCGATTTGAGACCTTGCTTGGCGCATTCCTTGGCGGTGTCCACCGCGTATTCCAGGAAGATGATCGGATCATTGTAAGTATAAGCCACGCTGCGGCAGCCCAGTTGCTTGGCTACGCGGGCGATCTTTTCCGGTGGGGCCTGGTCGGCCAAAGTGTCCATCTCTCTGGATTTGGAAATGTCCCAATTCTGACAGAATTTACAGGCCAGATTGCAGCCGGCGGTGCCGAAGCTGAACACCGGAGTACCTGGGAGAAAATGATTGAGGGGCTTTTTTTCGATGGGATCGATGACGAAGCCGCTGGAGCGCCCATAGGTGGTGAGGACGATCTGGTGGTTCTTACAGGCACGCACGAAACACAGGCCCCGTTGACCCTCATGCAGCTTGCAGAAACGGGGGCATACATCGCACTGTACACGGCCATCCCCCAACCGATGCCAGTATTGGGTGGGCACGACGCTGTCGTCATCGGGGATGGGAATCTGCGTCATTGTCACGCTCCTCAACCCGGGATCCTCCCCCCTCAGGATAGTGCGACCGTCGGCTTCGCGCCCGTGGCGGCCATGATGAGCTGGATCTATACTCACGAGTGGCCCCTTGTTGGAGGTGTGTCATGGAACAGGTCACCGAACGGGTTCGCCCCCCCGCGGTCGCCGGGGTGTTCTATCCGGCCGATGCGGTATTACTCAAAGCCACTCTGGATTCTTTCCTCGAGCGGCACCCTCCTCGTATCCAAGAAACCCCGAAGGCGATCATCGTCCCCCATGCCGGTTACGTTTATTCCGGGCCGGTGGCGGCCAGCGCCTATGCTTGCCTGACGCCGGCCCGGGGCCGCATCCAGCGGGTCGTGCTGCTGGGTCCGGCCCATCGCGTGGCCTTCTCCGGTCTGGCGGTGCCGAGCGTGGATTATTTCGAGACGCCCCTGGGGCTGGTGCCGGTGGACAAGGCGGCGGTGGAGCGCATCGCCACCCTCCCCCAGGTACGTGTCCTCGACGAGGCGCATGCCTTCGAACATAGCCTGGAGGTACAACTGCCCTTCCTCCAGGAGACCCTGGGAGAGGGGTTCGAGATCGTGCCCCTGGTGGTGGGCGATACCTCGCCGCAGGAGGTGGCCGAGGTGATCGATGTCTTGTGGGGCGGGTCCGAGACGCTCATCGTGGTGAGTTCGGACCTGAGCCACTACTACGACTACGATACCGCGCGCAAGCTGGACACCATTACTTCGAAGGCCATCGAGGCCCTCGACCCTACCGCTATCCATTTCGAGCAGGCCTGTGGACGGACGCCGGTGGCCGGTCTTTTGTTGATGGCCCGCCGCCATGGCCTGCAGGCGGAGACGCTCGATCTGCGCAATTCCGGCGACACCGCTGGAGACAAATCTAGGGTGGTGGGTTATGGCGCCTACGTCTTCCATTGAAGAACGCCCAAGGATTCGCTTCGACGAAGCGGACCGCGAGCGTCTGTTGCAGTTGACCGCCGCTTCCATCGCCCATGGCTTGGCCCATGGCCGGCCCCTGCTGGTGAACCCGGCCGACTACCCCCCGCACCTGCGTGAGCCGGGCGCGGCCTTCGTCACCCTGCATTTGCATGGGCGCCTGCGGGGCTGCATCGGTTCCCTGGAGGCCCACCGGCCGCTGGTGGAGGACGTGGCCGAAAACGCCTTCGCTGCGGCCTTCCGCGACCCCCGCTTCCCGCCCGTGACGCAGGTGGAGTTTCCCCATCTGGACATCGAGGTGTCGGTCCTCTCGCCTCCGGAGCCCTTGCCGGTGCGCAGCGAGGCCGAGTTGTTGGCGAAGATCCGCCCGGGGGAGGACGGACTCATCCTCGAGGAGGGAATGCGCCGGGGGACGTTTCTGCCGGCGGTGTGGGAGAGCCTGCCCGATCCGCGCAGCTTCGTCAGCCAGTTGAAGCTGAAGGCCGGCCTGCCCCCGGACTACTGGTCGGACACTCTGCGCGTCTATCGCTACCATACCGAGGCCTTCCACGCCCCGGTGCGGGAGCTCATGGGCGACGGATGACTTCCAGTCCGCCGAGGTAGGGACGCAGGACGTCCGGCACGCGGATGTTGCCGTCGGCGTCCTGGTAGTTCTCCATCACCGCCACCAGGGTGCGCCCGACGGCCAAGCCCGAGCCGTTGAGGGTGTGCACCAGTTCCGGTTTGCCCGTCTCCGGGTTGCGCCAGCGGGCTTTCATGCGCCGCGCCTGGAAGTCCTCGAAGTTGCTGCAGGAGGAGATCTCCCGGTATTTCTGCTGTCCGGGCAGCCACACTTCCAGGTCGTAGGTCTTGGCGGCGGAGAAGCCCAGGTCGCCGGCGCACAGGGCCACCACCCGATAGGGCAATCCCAGGCGCTGGAGGATGGTCTCCGCGTGCCCGGTGAGGGTCTCCAAGGTCTCGTGGGAGGCCTCCGGGCGCACGATCTGCACCAGCTCCACCTTCTCGAACTGGTGCTGGCGGATCATGCCGCGGGTGTCGCGCCCGTAGGAGCCGGCCTCGCTGCGGAAGCAGGGGGTGTGGGCGGTGAGGCGCAGGGGCAAGGCCTCGGCGGGGAGGATCTCGCCCCGCACCAGGTTGGTCACCGGCACTTCGGCGGTGGGAATGAGATAGAACTCGGGGTCGGCCTCCCGTTCGGGCGGGCAGATGGCGAACAGATCCTCCTCGAACTTTGGGAGCTGGCCGGTGCCCACGAGGCTGTCGCGGTTCACCAGGTAGGGCACGTAGTGCTCCTGGTAGCCGTGTTCCTCGGTGTGCACGTCGAGCATGAACTGGATGAGGGCCCGGTGCAGGCGCGCCAGGGGGCCGCGCAGGACGGTGAAGCGGGCGCCGGCGACCTTGGCCGCCGCCTCGCCGTCGAGGAGGCCCAGGCCCTGCCCCAGGTCCACGTGGTCCTTGGGTTCGAAGGGGAAACGGATGGGTTCGCCCCAACGGCGGATCTCCACGTTGTCCTCCTCCCCCGTCCCGTCGGGCACGCTCTCGTGGGGGAGGTTGGGGATGCCGAGGAGGTAGGCCTCCCATTCCTTCCGGAGCTCATCCAACCGTTGTTCCAGCGTCTTCAGGCGCTCTCCCAGGCCGGCCACTTCGTCCAGCAGGGGTTGGATGTCCTGGCCCTGGGCCTTGGCCTGGCCGATGGCCTTGGAGCGCTGCTTGCGCTCGTGCTGGAGGTTCTGGACTTCCGTCTGCAGGCGCCGGCGTTCCTCGTCCAGGCGGGTGAGGTAGTCGGTGTCGAGGGTGAATCCGCGGCGCGCCAGGGCGCGGGCCACGCCTTCGGGGTCTTGGCG
>WFVN01000090.1 GCA_015491615.1 Gammaproteobacteria bacterium | reverse complement strand
GCACATGAGGCGTTGGGGGCCCTGGCGGCGCACCAATTGGAGAGTGCCCGGCAGCGTTACCGGGATGGCCTTGCCGCCTATGAGACTATGCGTTGGGTGACACTGGGGCTCATCGCTGCGAGCATTGTGTTCGCCCTTGTCCTGGCGCGGATGATGGTGGGTAGCATTCGCCGGCCGTTGATGGAGGGGCTCGGAGTGTTGCAGCGCCTGGGCGACGGCGACCTCACCACCCAGGTGGGCTATCGTTCCCGGGACGAGCTGGGGGAGATGGCCCAGGACCTCAACAGCACCATCGCCGCCCAGCGGCAGATGCTCATGCAGGTGCAGTCCACCATTGAGCAACTGGCCACCGCCGGCGAGGAGATGGCCACCGTCACCGAGCAGATGACGCGCACCGTCAACGAACAGCACGGGGAGACCGATCAGGTGGCCACCGCCATGCACGAGATGACTGCCACCGTGCAGGAAGTGGCGGGCAACATCAGTCTCACCGCCGATTCGGCGCGCGAGGCCCATGGGGAGACCCAGGCGGGGGCCGAGGTGGTGGCCCAGGCCAAGGAACAAATGCGCCTGCTGGCCGAGTGCATCGAGGCCTCGTCACGGACCATCGCCGAGGTGGAGCAGCACAGCGAGGCCATCAATGCCGTGCTGGAAGTCATCCGCGGGGTGGCCGAGCAGACCAATCTGCTGGCCCTGAACGCCGCCATCGAGGCGGCCCGCGCCGGCGAGCAGGGGCGCGGCTTCGCGGTGGTGGCAGACGAGGTGCGCACCCTGGCCGGGCGCACGCAGGAGTCCACCGAGGAGATCAACGACATGATCGAGAAGCTCCAGGCCTGCTCGCGGCGGGCGGTGGAGGTGATGGCCCAGAGCCAGGAGCAGTCCCGCCAGGCGGTGGACTATGCCGATCAATCGGCGACCGCCCTGGCCGCCATCGCCGACAAGGTGCACCACATCACCGACATGAGTCAGCAGATCGCCAGTGCCGCCGAGGAGCAGCGGGCGGTGTCCGAGGAGATCAACCGCAACGTGGTGCGCATCAACGACATGGCCGCGGAGACGGCGGGCAGTGCCGAGGAGACCGCCGCTGCGAGCCAGGACCTGGCGCGCATGGCGGGCGACCTCCAGGCCCTCGTCTCCCGTTTCAAGGTGTGAGGTGATGGGCCCGGAACGGGCCTTGGGTCAGTGGATGGCGCTGGAAGGCGGGGGCGTGGTGGCCTCCGCCTTTTTCTCTTCCGTGACGGGGGCGGACGTCGGTTCCGTTTCTGCCGCTGGCTCGGCGCTGTCCGCCGATGCGGTCTCGGCGGCCTGCGGTTCGACCGCTCGAGTCTTCTCCTCGGCTTTCTCTGTCTTGGATTCGGTCCGCGCTTGCGACGTGCCGAGGGGCGCGGCCTCCGGGGCCTTCAGCAGGCGCGGGGCGTCGGCTCCGCACAGGGCCTCGGAGCTCTCCGCCAGGTGCTGGTACACGCTGCGGTAGTCCTCGGTGAGTTTCTCCATGAGCTCGGCGGTGGTGGCGAAATGGGCGGCCACCTGTTCCTTGTAGCGGTTCATTTCTTCCCGCGCCTGGCGCAATTCCTCCTCCAGGGACTTGGCCTTCTGCGCCTCGTCGGTGCGCGAACGACCCCACAGGAAACCCAGCCCCAGGCCGGCCGCGAACAGCACCGGCAACGCGATCCACCACATCCACTCGTTCATGCTTCGTTCTCCCCCGTGGTTTTCATCAAGACTATGTGCGCCCGGAGTGGGGGTCAAGGCAGGTTAGAATGGCGGCCATGAAGCGTACCGTTTCCGCCCTCATGGTGGCCGCCCCCGCCTCTCACCAGGGCAAGACCCTCCTCACCGCCGCCCTCATCCGCCTCTGGCGTCGCCGGGGCCTGGCGGTGGCCGCCTTCAAGGCGGGGCCGGATTTCCTCGACCCCATGATCCTGGCCCGCGCCGCCGGGCGGCCGGTGGACAATCTGGATTCGTGGATGGTGGGGGAGGCGGCCTGCCGGCACCGCTTCGCCCGCGCGGCGGCCTGGGCGGACGTGGTGGTGGTGGAGGCGGTGATGGGGCTCTCCGACGGG
>WFVN01000089.1 GCA_015491615.1 Gammaproteobacteria bacterium | reverse complement strand
GCGATGGCGCCGTCGTAGGCGGCGGTGTGCTCGAAGGCCTTTACCGCCAGGCGGAAACGTTCCGCGTCCTCCAGGCCGCCTTTCGTCTTCACCGCGGTGACGATGGCCGGGTAGTCGTCGGGGTCCACCACCACCGCCACCGCGGCGTGGTTTTTGGCCGCCGCGCGCACCATGGTGGGGCCGCCGATATCGATGTTCTCGATGGCCTCCTCGAGGGTGCAGCCGGGGCGGGCGACGGTGGCCTGGAAGGGGTAGAGGTTGACCACCACCAAGTCGATGGGGGGGATGCCGTGCTCGGCCATCACCGCGTCGTCGATCCCCCGGCGGCCGAGGATGCCGCCGTGGATCTTGGGATGCAGGGTCTTCACCCGCCCGGCCATCATTTCCGGGAAGCCGGTGTAGTCGCCGATCTCCACCACCGGGATGCCGGCCCCGGCGAGAAGGCGGGCAGTGCCGCCGGTGGAGAGGATCTCCACCCCGGACTCGGCCAGGGCGCGGGCCAAATCTTCGATGCCGCGTTTGTCGGAGACGCTGATGAGGGCGCGTCGGATGGGTTTCATGGGGGCCTTTCCGGGTTCAGTCGATCTGGTAGTGGTTGAGTTTCTTGCGCAGGGTGCCGCGGTTGATGCCCAGGATCTGGGCGGCGCGCGTCTGGTTGCCGTTGGTGTGGCGCAGGACGGCGCGCAGCATGGGGGGTTCCACCGTTTCCATGACCAGGCGGTGGAGGTCGTGGGTGCCGTGCCCGTCCAGGTCCTGGAAATAGGCGTGGATCATCTCCTCGATGCAGGCATGGAGGGCGTGGCGGCTGCGTTCGCGGCGCGTGCGGGCGAGGTCTTCCGGGGCTTCGGCGCCGGCGTCGTCGTCCCGTTGCGTTGGCATGGCGTTCATGCGGCACGTTCCTCTCGTTCGATGGGGTCGAAGAAGGCCCGCACGCTGGCCACCTGGGTGCGGGCGTCCTGGGCCTCGTTGATGGCGCGGCGATAGGCGGCGCCGCCGGGGAACCCCTTGGTGTACCAGGCGATGTGCTTGCGGGCAATGCGCACACCGCGTGCCTCACCGTGGAAGGCGTAGAGGGCCTCCAGGTGTTCCAGCAGCACCGCCAGCACCTCGTGGGCGCGGGGGGGCGGGAGGACCTCGCCGGTGGCCAGGTAGTGGGCGACGCGGCGGAAGATCCAGGGGTTGCCCTGGGCGGCGCGGCCAATCATCACCGCGTCGGCGCCGGTCTCGGCGAGTACTCGGGCGGCCTTCTCCGGGCCGTCGATGTCGCCGTTGGCGATGACTGGGATGGAGACCGCGGACTTGACCCGCGCAATGGTCTCATATTCGGCCCGGCCCCGGTAGGCGTCGGCGCGGGTGCGGCCGTGCACGGCCAGGGCCTGGACGCCGGCGGCCTCGGCCAGGCGGGCGATGGTGACGGCGTTCTTGTGCTCGCGGTCCCAGCCGGTGCGCATCTTCAGGGTCACCGGCACATCCACCGCCGCCACCACCGCCTCCAGGATGCGCGCCACCAGGGTCTCGTCGCGCAGCAGGGCGGAGCCGGCGGCGACGTTGCACACCTTCTTCGCCGGGCAGCCCATGTTGATGTCGATGATCTCGGCTCCCTGGTCCACGTTGTAGCGCGCCGCCTCGGCCAGCATTTTCGGGTCGGCGCCCATGATTTGCACCGCTCTGGGGGACGGCTCGCCGTGGTGGTCGATGCGTTTGCGGGTCTTCTCCGAGGCCCACAGGAGGGAGTTGGCGGAGACCATTTCGGAGACTGCGTAACCGGCGCCGAAGCGGCGGCAGAGGATGCGGAAGGGGCGGTCGGTGACGCCCGCCATGGGGGCGAGAAAGACCGGGGGCGAGAGCTGGTAGGGGCCGATGCGCATGGGGCGTCATGGTGGCGGCGGGCGAGGGGGGCAACATGATACCCCCTGCCCGGGGCAGGTCAACACGGTGGGAGATGGCGACGCCGGGGGGTCAGGTGAAGTCGAACTCGAAGTTGACCGCCTCCTGGCCCGGGTCGGCGATCTCCAGGATGATGTGGATGGGGACGCCGGGGGGCATGCCGCGTTCGATGTCGATGTCCCGGCCCAGGTACTCGCGCGGCTGGAATTGGCGCTCGGCGACCACGCGCCCCTGGATGTCGGTGAAGCGCAGGCGCATCACCGGGAAGGGTTGGGGGAAGTCGGCGGTGTTGACGAAGGTGGCGTTGACCACCAGGGCGTTGGGGCGTTCGGGGTGGCTGCGCACGTCGCGGTTCTCGATCTGGATGGCGGCGAGGTCGCGCAGGGGCGGCAGTTCGCAACCGGTGAGGGCGCACAATTGGGCCACTGCCGGGCGCAAGCTGGGGACTTGGGCGAGGACGTCGCGCTTGAGGTAGGCCACCTGGCCGAGGAGAACCAGTCCGAGAAGAGCGATGAGGCCGCCCCAGAGGGCGGTGGAGCGTTTGTCCCGGGGGGAGGCTTCGTCGTCTTCGAGGGTGGTGAGGGTGCTGTCGGCGAATTCGCTCGAGGGTTCGTCGAGGCGCGACTCGGTCTCCTCCAGGGTGGTGAGGCCGGATTCGTCCAGGTGGGATTCGGCCGCGTCGCTGCGCGCTTCGGTGGGCAGGGGCTCGTCCAAGTCGCCCCAGTCCTCGAAATCGTCGTCGTCGGCAGCGGGTTTTTTCTTGCCTTTATCGGCGTTCGCTTCAGCGCTGGATTCGGCGTCCGGCGGGGTATCGGCCAAGGCCGTTTCGGCCGCTTCGTCCACCGACTCCAGGCCGAATTCCTTGGCGATCTCGGCCTCGTCCTCGGCGAAGATTTCCTCCAGGTCGCCCTCGGGTTCGTCCAAGGTGGAGGTGATGAGTTCGGCCTCGTCCGCTGCCTCTTCGGTGGTTTCGGCCTGCGCCGCTTCGGTTTCGTCGGCCTCGGGTTCAGGGGGGGCGCTTTGGTCGTCGAAAGTCGTCTCGGCCTCGGGCTCGGCCTGCAGGGTCTCGGGGAGCTCGTCGGTGAGGGTGTCCAGGGCGTTGAAGACGGTGTCGCACTGGCCGCAACGGACCTTGCCGCCGGCGGCCTTGAGGTGTTCCGGGCCGATGCGGAAGTAGGTGTGGCAGTTGGGACATTGGGTGTACATGGTCGGTTGTTGAATGCTATGGCCGCTGGACGGATGGCGCGGGGTGATGCAAGTTCCGGTCCCGAGTTTTGCGGCGGAGTTCGAGACAGGCCCAGTCCGCGTCGATTTCCCGATGAACTATAACAAAATCGGCGGCGTAGGCGGCGGCCACGGCATCCCCCTGATGGCCGAGGAGGCCGGACAGCACCGCCGTCCCCCCGGGGCGCACCAGGCGAGCGAACAGAGGGCGCAATTCGAGCAGCGGCTTGGCGAGGATGTTGGCCAGGAGGAGGTCGGCGCCGGGGG
>WFVN01000088.1 GCA_015491615.1 Gammaproteobacteria bacterium | reverse complement strand
GCCCCCGCCTGGGCTGACGCGCCCCCCGCCCCGGCCAGTCTGGAGGACATCCTGCGCCAGGCGCGCGAACGGGCGGCGGAGATGGCCGCCGTGGACCGCCAGCGGGAGGCCCGCTTCCTGGCCGAGAAGGAGCGGCGCGCGCAGATGCTGGCGCAGGCGCGCGCCGCCCTGGCCGAAGAGCGCCAGCGCGGTGAGTCTCTAAAAAGCCGCTTCGAGGAAAATCGCCGCACCATCGCCCGCCTCAAGGAACGCCTGAAGAAAGAGGCCGGGGACCTGACCGAGCTGTTCGGCGTCGCCCGCCAGGGGGCGCGGGACAGCGCCGGCCTGCTGCGCGACTCCCTGGTGAGCGCCCAGCACCCCGAGCGCCTCGAGGCCCTGGCGCAGGTGGCGGACGCCAAGCGCCTGCCCTCCACCCAGGCCCTGGAGGGGGTGTGGTTGGCGCTGTTGGAGGAGGTGGCGCAGAGCGGTCGCATCGACCGCTTCCAGGCCACCGTAGTGAATTCCGCCGGAGAAGAAAAGACGCAGGAGGTGGTGCGGGTGGGCACTTTCGCCGCCCTGGTGGCACCGGGCCGTTACCTGCGTTACCTGCCCGCCTCCACGCGTCTGGTGGAGCTGGGACGACAGCCGGAATGGTCGGTACAGGAACGGGCCGCGGAGTGGCTGGCGGCGCGGGCGGACCTGGCCCCCCTGGACATCGACCCCACGCGCGGTGCCCTGCTTTCCGTGCTGGTGCACCAGCCGGGCCTGTGGGCGCGCATCCGCGAGGGTGGGGTGGTGGCCTACCTGATCCTGGCGGTGGGCGCCTTGGCCCTGCTCGTCGCCCTGGAACGGGCCTGGGTCCTGTGGCGCACCGAGCGCCGGGTGAACGCCCAGCGCAGCAGCGAGACGGCGCGCCCCGACAACCCCCTGGGGCGCATCCTGGCTGTCGCCGACGAGGCCCGTGGCCTGGACAGCGAGGCCCTCGCCCTGCGCCTGGAGGAGGCCATCCAGAAGGAGTTGCCGCGGGTGGAGCGGGGCCTGCCCACCCTCGCCATCCTCGCCGCCGTCGCCCCCCTCCTGGGCCTGCTGGGGACGGTGGCGGGCATGATCGACACCTTCCAGGCCATCACCCTGTTCGGCACCAACGACCCCAAGTACCTCTCCGGGGGCATCTCCCAGGCCCTCGTCACCACCGAGCTGGGGCTGGTAGTGGCTATTCCCCTATTGCTGCTGCACGCCTGGCTCTCCGGGCGCGGCGAGCGCATCGCCCAGGCCCTGGACCAGGAAGCGGCGGGGATGGTGGCGCGGCGGGCGGAGGCGCGCGGCCATGGCGCTTGACGGCCTCCCCCTGGGCGCCTGGCTGCCGCCGGTGGGCGAGCTGCTCGCCCGCGGCGGGGCAGTGATGTGGGCCATCTTCGCCGCCACCGCCCTCCTCTGGGCCCTCATCCTGGAGCGCTACCTGTTCCACTGGCTCGCCTGGCCGCGCCTCGTCCAGGCCCTCTACGCCCAGTGGCAGGCGCGCGCCGAGCGTGCCTCCTGGTACGCCCGCCAGGTGCGCGGGGAACTGGTGGCGCGCGCCGCCGAGGCCCTGCGCCGGCGACTGGGCCTGGTGCGCGCCCTCACCGCCCTGTTGCCCCTGCTCGGCCTGCTGGGCACCGTCTCCGGCATGAGCCACACCTTCCAGGTGATGGCCCAGTTCGGCACCGGCAACGCGCGCGGCATGGCGGAGGGCATCTCGCAGGCCCTGCTCACCACCCTCGCCGGCCTGGTGGGGACCCTCTCCGGACTTTATTTCAGCCACCACCTGGACCACCTGGCCGAGCGCCGCGCCGCCGCCCTCGCCGGTGAACTGGCCCTGGAGGAAGGACGATGAGGCGCCGGCGCATCCAAGGCCGCGGGGCGGTGGAGGTGAACCTCACTCCCATGATCGACATGGTCTTCATCCTCCTCATCTTCTTCATCGTCTCCACTACCTTCGTCAAGGAGACGGGGGTGGAGGTGGAGCGCCCCGCCGCCGCCAGCGCTCAGCGCCAGCAGGCCAGCATTCTCATCTCGGTGACCGCCGACGGCGAGGTGTGGATGGACAACCGGCGGGTGGCGCCGCGCGCGGTGCGCGCCCTGGTGGAACGGGCCCTGGTGGACAGCCCGGAGGCGGCGGTGGTGGTGGTCGCCGACCGCGGTTCGCGCACCGGGGTGGTGATGGAGGTGATGGACCAGGCACGCCTGGCCGGGGTCGCCCACGTGGCGCTGGCGGCAAGACCGGCGGGAGGTTGAAAATGGCATACGCAGAAGTTCGTTCTTGGGGACCGGCGCAAGCCCTGATCGCCGCCGCCGGGGGGGTGGGAATGGCGTTCCTCCTGTTCGCCGCCGTCGCCGCCATGGTTCAGCACGGCGGTCGCGCCCCCGAAACCGCGGTGGACATGGATACGATGGCCTTCGTCCAAGTGCGTCCGGAACCACCCGCCCCACCTCCGGAGGAACTGCCTCCGGAACCGTCTCCGCCACCCGCGGAGCCACCTCCCCCTCCGCCGCCGTTGCCCGCCTCCGGCCTGGTGGGCGGCCTCGCCCTCGCCCCCGCCGCCCCGCACCTGCAC
>WFVN01000087.1 GCA_015491615.1 Gammaproteobacteria bacterium | reverse complement strand
GTACCAGGGGTGGGTGAGGCGCGCCACCGGCACGGCGACGAAGTCCGGGTCGCCCAGGTACTGGGCGCGGTCGCGGTAGGCGCGGCGCATGGCCTCCACCAGCAGGTGGATACGATCGGCCTCGCCCATGGCCGCCAAGTCGTAGGGGGCGAGGATGTTGAGCATGGTGAGCAGGGCGACGCCGCCGGACGAGGGCGGCGGCGCCAGGGTGAGGCGGATGCCCCGGTACTCGCCGCGCAGGGGCTCGCGCTCCTTCACCCGGTAGCCGGCCAGGTCCTCCAGGGTCCAGATGCCCCCCGCCGCGCGCACCCCGGCCACCAGGCGCTCGGCCACTTCGCCGCGGTAGAAGCCGTCGCGCCCCCGTTCGGCGATGGCCTCCAGGACCTCGGCCAGTTCCGGCTGGCGGATGACGTGCCCCTCCGGGGGCGGCTCGCCGTCCACCAGGAACAGGCGCGCCGTCTCCGGGTAGTAGCGCATCACCTCGGCGCGGAAGGCGGCCAGGCGGCGGTAGTGGGCGTCCACCGGGAAGCCCTCGCGGGCGAGGCGGATGGCGGGGGCGAGGGTGCGTTTCAGGGGCAGGCGACCGTAGTGGCGGGCCAGGTGGTCGAGGGCCGCGGGCACGCCGGGGATGGCCGCCGACAGGGGCCCGTTCATGGACAGCCCCGGGATCACCTGGCCGTCCTCGGAGAGGTACATGTCCCGGTGCGCCGCGGCGGGGGCGGTCTCGCGCCCGTCCAGGAACACCTCGCGCCCGTCGGCGGCCCGGTGCAGGAGCCAGAACCCGCCGCCGCCGAGGCCGGAGCTGTAGGGTTCCACCACCGCCAGGGCGGCGGTCACCGCCACCGCCGCATCGAAGGCGTTGCCGCCGGCGGCGAGGATCTCCAGCCCCGCCTCGGTGGCCAGGGGATGGGCGCTGGCGACAGCCGCCTGCCCCGGCCGTTCGGCCGCCCACGCCCCCGACCACGCCAGCCACAGCGCCGCCACCCAGATCCGCCAGCCACTTCGCCCGTCCATGCCCTCTCCTTCACGCGTTCACGAAAAAGGCCCTCGCGGGCCTTGGAATGGAAAACCGGTCGCTCAGGCGCTCTCGCCCACCAGGCGCCGGTACTTGGCCAGGAGCTGTTCTTTCGTCTCCGGGTAGTCGGGGTTCTTGGGAATGCAGTCCACCGGACACACCTCCACACACTGGGGGGTGTCGTAGTGGCCCACGCACTCGGTGCACAGGTTGGGGTCGATCTCGTAGATCTCTTCCCCCTGGGAAATGGCCGCGTTGGGGCACTCGGGTTCGCACACGTCGCAGTTGATGCACTCGTCGGTGATCATCAAGGCCATGGATGGGTCTCCTGAAAATTCCTTAGAGAATCACTCAGTCTAGCGCAGGCGCCGCTCCAGTTCGACCGCCACCCTTGGGTGGACGAAGGCCGACACGTCGCCTCCCAGGCGGCAGATCTCCTTCACCAGGGACGAGGAGACGAAGCCGTACTGCTCGTCGGGGGTGAGGAACACCGTTTCGACCTCCGGCGCCAGGCGCCGGTTCATGCTCGCCAACTGGAATTCGTACTCGAAGTCGGACACCGCCCGCAGGCCGCGCACCAAGACACGGGCGCCCACCTGACGGGCGAAATCCACCAGCAGGGTGGTGAATCCGCTCACCTCCACGTTGTCCAGGGGGGCGAGCACCTCGCGCGCCAGGGCCACGCGCTCGTCGAGGGTGAAGGCGGTGCCCTTGGCCGGGTTCTCCGCCACCGCCACCACCACCCGGTCGAACAGGCGCGCGGCGCGGGCGATGAGGTCGGTGTGGCCGTTGGTGAGGGGGTCGAAGGTCCCCGGGTAGATGGCGGTGCCGTCCATGGGGCGGGAGTCTATCACAGCCCCCTATCACGGCCTCGGGATCAGCCCGGGCAGGGGGCCACCGGCGGGCGCGGCAGGGTGCCGTGGCGGAAGAAATACGCCGTTGCCCGTGCCACGGCGCGGCTGGTGAGGGCGGTGGAGTGGCTGATGGGCAGACAACCGTGGTCGGCCAGCCAGGGGGCGCGGGTCTCGTCCACCGCCACCGTGCCGTCGTGGGGACGGGGCAGATCCGCCCACAGGCGCCCCAGACCGTGGCCGGCGGTGCCGGCGAGGGCGGCCACCGCCAACCCACTCGGGGCTGGCGGGGCCGGATCCAACAGGGCGCGCAGTCCCTCCCCGCCCAGGCACCGCCCCCAGGGCCGGGCCGCCAGAGCACGGGCCGCGCGGCTCGCCCGCAAGGGCGTGCACAGGGCCAGCGCACGGACCACCCGCGGGTGGTCCACCGCCGCCGCCAGGCGTCCGCCCAGGCTGTGGCCGAGGACGCCCACCGCGGTGGCATCCATCTCGTCGATGACCCGGTGCAGGCGCGCCAAGGCCGTCGCCAAGGGCTCATGCACCGAGTCGTAGGCGAAACAGCGGCAAGCGAATCCCGCCCTCCGCAACCGCCATCCCAGCGACCGCATCACCCACGGCCGCATCCACAGGCCGTGGACGAGAACGAGCGCCGCCGCACCCATCACGCCCCCCGGCCGTGCGCAGCGGACGACACGCGCCTCTTCCCGCCGGCGTGGCACGGATCGTCACACCTGTGGGCGCTCTCATGACGTCCCTCCTGCAGGGTTATGGAAATAGCGGTAACGATTACCGGATGGAACGACATTCGATCTTCCTCTGCCAAGCAGCGCCGCTATCTGAAAACCCGCCGCGGGCGCACGCCACCCCTCCCGTCAAGAAGGGCCTGACGCCCTCCAGCAAGTATCGTCGTAACCCTTTACATTAAAGTCTTCGTGCCGGCCTCGCGCCGAGGGGACCACCGGTTCAGCGGCAGGCCGTTCGAAAAATCAAACTTGCCGAAACGGGGCATGGATACGCCGCCCGCCGATCGATCACGCAAAGAGTCGAATGGGCGCGACCGGGCCCGGACATGCGCCGGGCCGGCGGGAAAACGACCTTCCCCGAGCGGGGCGAGCTCACGGACGCCGATAGAGATGGGCACACACTTGGCCGGCGCGGGTCTGGCGGTGGAGGCACCAGGTGTCGGGAACCTCGGGGTCGGGGTCGTCCTCGCGCCGTTCCAGGTAGATCCACGCCCCCGGGACCAGCCAGGGGCCCGCTTCCAGGGCGGCGCAGGTGGGCGTCACCAGGCCACGCCCATAAGGCGGGTCGAGGAAGACGATGTCGCAGGGCTCGGCGGGTCGGCGCAGGAAGGCGAGGACGTCGGCGCGCACCACCCGGCCCGCCCCCTCGGCCTCCAGTGTCTGGAGGTGGCAGGCGAGGGCACGGGCGGCGACGCCGACCTTCTCCACGAAAGTCACCGCCGCGGCACCGCGCGAGAGGGCCTCCAGGCCGAGGGCGCCGGAGCCGGCGTAGAGGTCCAGGCAGCGGGCCCCGGGCAGGATCGCGACGAGCCAGTTGAAGAGGGTCTCGCGCACCCGATCGGGGGTGGGGCGCAGGCCGGCGACGGCGGGGAAGGCGAGGCGGCGGCCGCGCCAACGTCCACCGATGATGCGCAGGCGCCCGCTGCTCACTCCTCGGAGCGTCCGACGACCACGGTGACCATGCGATCGGGATGGAGACGGCGGGTGAAAGCGTCCCGCACCTCTTCGAGGGTCACCGCCTGGACGCGCTCGGTGAAGCGTTGCAGGTAATCCAGGGGCATGCCGTAGAAGCCGATCATGGTCACGTAGCCGAGGATCTTCTTGTTGGTGTCGATGCGCAGGGGGAAGCCCCCCACCAGGTTGGCCTTGGCCGCCGCCAGTTCCGCCTCGGTGGGGCCTTCGGCGACGAAGCGGGCGATGGTCTCGCGCAGTACCTCGAGGGCCTGCCCGGCCTGCTCGTTGCGCGTCTGCAGACCGGCGGTGAAGGGGCCGCGACGGCGCATGGGACGGAAATAGCTGTAGGCGCTGTAGGCCAGGCCGCGCTTCTCGCGCACCTCGTCGAAAATGCGCGAGACGAGGGCAGCGCCGCCGAGGATCTGGTTGCCCACGAACAGGGGGAAATAGTCCGGGTCGCCACGATAGACCCCGGGCTGACCCATGAGGACGTGGGCCTGGGTGGAAGGGAAGTCGATGCGCACCTCGCGCCCGCTCTCCAAGTCGGGGACGGGCGGCAGCGGCGGGGCCGGCTCGCCGCTGGGGAGCTGGTCGGTGAGGCGCTCGGCGAGGGCCTCGGCCTCTTTGCGATCGAGGGCACCGACGATGGCGACGACGGCGTTGCGGGCGACGTAGAAGCGCCGGTAGAAGGCGATGAGGTCGTCGCGGGTGAGGGCGGCGACGGTGGCCTTCTCGCCCCCCGGCGGGTGGGCGTAGGGGTGGTCGCCGTAGAGGGCCCGGTAGAAGGCCAGGTCGGCCTGGGCGCCCGGGTCCTGGGCGCGCCGCTCGATGGCCACCAGCAGGCGACTGCGCTCGCGCTCGAAGGCGTCCACGGGGAAGGTGGGCCGCTCGACGATGGCCTCCAGAGTGGCCACCGCCTGTTCCAGCTTGGTCGTATCGGTGAGACTACGCAGGCCCACGGTAGCCATGTCGCGCCCGGCGTCGTTGCCGAAGGCGGCCCCCACCCCCTCGAAGCGGGCGGCGATGGCGTCGGCGTTCCACTCGCCCGCCCCCTCGGCGAGGAGGCCGTTGGTGAGCAGGGCCAGGCCGTGGCGGTCGCCGTCGCGCGCGGAGCCGGCGTCGAAGGCGATCTGCACGTCCACCAGGGGCAACTCGGGGGCGTGAACGAAATAGACGCGCGCGCCGTTGCCAGTGGTCCAGTGTTGGATTTCGGGGATGGCAAGGGCGGGCGCGGCCGCCAGAGCGAGGACGAGGGCGAGGATGCGGGCGATCATCGGGCATCTCCTGTGCGGGCGGTGGACTGCGGCTCGAGGACAGCGACGGTGCGCCGCTCGCGCACCAGGTACTTGCGCGCCACCGCCTGGATCTGTTCCGGGGTGACGGCCTCGATGCGTTCGAGGTACTCGTCCAGCACCCGCCAGCCGTAGCCCAGGGTCTCCATCATGCCAATCTGCATCGCCTGGTAGAACATGGAATCGCGCTCGTAGACCTTGCCGGCCACCACCTGGGCCTTCACCCGCGCCAGCTCGTGGGACGCCACCGGCTCCGTCTTCAGGCGCTCGATCTGCGCCTCCACCGCCGCCACCAGGTCGTCCACGGAGTGGCCGGGGGCCGGCGTGCCGGCGATGGTGAGCACCTCGCGCCGTGGGGTATAGAGATCGTAACCGGTACCGATGGAAGCGGCGATACGCCGGGCGCGCACCAATTCCGTTTCCAGGCGGGCGGAGAGTCCACCGTCGAGGACCGCCGCCAGCACCTCCATGGCGTAGGGCTCCCAGTCCGCGTCCGCGCGCCCCAAGGCTGGCGCCTTCCAGCCCATGATCACATAGGGCAGGCGCGCCGGGGCACGCACGGTGACGCGCCGTTCACCCCGTTGCGCGGCCTCCCGGCGCGGCTTGACCTCGGGAATGGGGGCTGCCTTGAGGGGGCCGTAGTATTTCTCTGCCAGGGCGAAGACCTCCTCCGGGTCCACATCGCCCACCACCACCACGGTGGCGTTGTTGGGCCGGTACCACATGTCGTACCAGGCGCGCAGGTCGTCCACCGTGAGGTGTTCCAGATCGTTCATCCAGCCGATGATGGGCCAGTGGTAAGGGCTGGTGAGGTAGGCCACGGCCTGGAAGTGCTCGCCGGTGAGGGCCTGGGGGTTGTCCTCGGTACGCATGCGCCGCTCCTCCATCACCACCTGCACTTCCTTGGCGAACTCCTCCGGATCCAACAACAACCCACGCATGCGATCGGCCTCCAGCTCGAAGCTGATGGCCAGCCGGTCCTTGGCCAAGGTCTGGAAGTACGCGGTATAATCGCGCCCGGTGAAGGCGTTTTCCCGCCCGCCGTTCTCCGCCACGATGTGCGAGAATTCACCACCCGGGTGGCGTTTCGTCCCCTTGAACATCATGTGTTCGAGGACGTGGGAGATGCCGGTGATGCCGTCGTGCTCGTAGCTGCTCCCCACCTTGTACCAGATCTGCGACACCACCACCGGCGCCCGATGGTCCTCCTTGACGATCACCTTGAGGCCATTGGCCAGCACCCGTTCGTGCACCGGACCTGCGGCAGCGGACGCGTCCGGAGCGGTGGGCCTGGGTGGATGTGTCGCGCAGGCGGTGAGGGCGAACAACAGCAACGGAACCAATCTGAGCATGGAAAACTCCCTTTTGCACCTCGCCATCCCAAATCAACCACACGACGGACAAGGCTATGTTTTTCAAGAAAGGCGGCAGGGATGATAAGCCGGAGCCGGAAAACGCGGCAAGGGAGAAGAAACCGGGCCTGCTCGCGCGTTTGAAGGCGGGTCTGGGCAAGACCCGCAACAACCTCGCCCAGGGGCTGGCCGGCGCATTTCTGGGCAAGAAGACCATCGACGAGGAGGTCCTGGAGGAGCTGGAGACGGTCCTCCTCACCGCCGACGTGGGGGTGGAGGCCACCACCGCCATCATCGACGACCTCAGCGCGCGGGCGAAGCGCAAGGAACTGTCCGACATCGACGCCCTCCTCGCCGCCCTGCGCGAGGCGATGTTGGAGATCCTGCAGCCGGTGGCCCGCCCCCTGGAGGTTGATCCGGCCAAGAAACCCTTCGTCGTCCTCATGGTGGGCGTCAACGGCGTGGGCAAGACCACCACCATCGGCAAGCTGGCGCGCCGTTACAAGGACGAGGGCCTGTCGGTGATGCTCGCCGCCGGCGATACCTTCCGCGCCGCGGCGGTGGAACAACTGCAGACCTGGGGCGCGCGCAACGATGTGCCGGTGGTGGCGCAACACAGCGGCGCCGACTCGGCGGCTGTCATCTTCGACGCCCTGCAATCGGCCAAGGCGCGCGGCGTGGACCTGCTCATCGCCGACACCGCCGGGCGCCTGCACACCCAGTCCAACCTCATGGAGGAACTCAAGAAGATCAAGCGGGTGATGGCCAAGGTCGATCCCGAGGCACCGCACGAGGTGATGCTGGTGGTGGACGCCACCACCGGCCAGAACGCCATCGCCCAGGCGACCCAGTTCAACGAAGCGGTGGGCGTCACCGGCATCACCCTCACCAAGCTGGACGGCACCGCCAAGGGGGGCATCGTCATCGCCCTGGCCAAGCGTCTCGGCCTGCCCATCCGCTTCATCGGCATCGGCGAGGGAGCGGAGGACCTGCGGCCTTTCGACGCCGAGGCCTTCGTGGACGCCCTCCTCGCCCGCGACGAGGCCTGAACTCCCGGTGATACGCGCCGAGCGCCTGGTCAAGCGTTACCCGGGCGGGCACGAGGCCCTGGCTGGCATCAGCTTCCACGTGGAGCGTGGCGAGATGACCTTCGTCACCGGCCACTCCGGGGCCGGCAAGTCCACCCTCCTGCGCCTCGTCGCTGGTCTCGAGCGCCCCACCCGCGGTACCCTCCTGGTGGATGGCAAGAACATGGCCACCCTCCCCCGCCGACAACTACCGCGCCTGCGCCGGCGCATGGGCATCGTTTTGCAGGATCCCCACCTCCTCTACGACCGCAGCGTCTTCGACAACGTCGCCCTGCCCCTGGCCATCGTCGGCATGCGCCCGCGGGAGATCGCCGGGCGCGTGCGCGCGGCCCTGGACAAACTGGGCCTGCTGGGCAAGGAGCACCTCAATCCGCGCGTCCTCTCCGGGGGCGAGCAACAACGGGTGGGCATCGCCCGCGCGGTGGTGGGCAAGCCCGATCTGCTCCTCGCCGACGAACCCACCGGCAACCTGGACCCGGACCTGGCGCGGGAAATCATGGACCTGTTCCGCGCCTTCAACGAGGTGGGCACTACCGTTCTCATCGCCACCCATGACATCTACCTCATCGAACACCTGCCCTACCGCCGCTTGGTGCTGGAACGGGGCGCCCTGCGCCGGAGCGACGCCGCATGAAGCTCAGACTGCGCGAACGACGCAAGGGCGCCTCCCCCGGATACCAAGGCCCCAAACGGCGCCGAGAGGATCGTGAGGAACACCGCCACGGCGCCCGCCCCGAACGGCACGGCCCCATCGCCGACCATCTTTACGCCCACCGTTTGGCCCTCGCCGGTGGCCTGCGGCGCATGCGCCGTAGCCCCTGGGCCACCTGGCTCACCATCCTCGTGGTGGGCATCGCCTTGGCCCTCCCCACCGCCCTCGACTTGGCGGTGGACAACCTCGGCCGCCTTGCCGACGACTGGCGCCGCGGCGCCGACATCAGCCTTTTCCTGACCCCGGACAGCGACGACGCCGCGGCCCGGACGCTGGCCCAGCGCCTGCGCGACGACCCGGAGATCACCACCGTCCGCGTCATCACCCGCGACCAGGCCCTGGAAGAACTACGCGCGCGCGCGGGGGTGGGCGAGGCCCTGGATCTGTTGGGCGAGAACCCCCTGCCGCCGGTGGTGGTGGTGACCCCCGCAGGCAGCGACCCGACGCACCTGGCGACCCTGCGCCAACGCCTTGCCGGCCTTCCCGGGGTGGATCTGGCGCAAATGGACACCCAGTGGGTGGAGCGTCTCCAGGCCCTCCTGCGCCTGGCCGACCGCCTCGCCACTCTCCTCGGCCTGCTCACGGCAGTGGCGGTAGCGGTCATCGTCGGCAACACCCTGCGTCTAGAGGGGCAATCCTACGCTCCCGAGCTGCGCGTCAGCCGCCTCCTGGGAGCCAGCGACGCCGACCTGCGCCGCCCCTTCCTCTACGGCGGTATCCTCTACGGGCTCGGCGGCGCCCTCGTCGCCTGGGGCATCGTCCTCCTCGGACTGGCGTGGATCGCACCCGCCGTGGAACGCCTCGCCAGCCACTATCCCCAGGGCCTGGAGCTGCACGGCCCCGACCTCCACGCCCTCCTCCTTTTGGGTCTCGCCGGCCCCCTCCTCGGCCTCGTCACCGCCCGGGTGGTGATCGGCCACCAGATCCGCGAACTGGAAAATCCCTGACGGGCCCGGTAACCGCGCGAACGCTGCGCGGGCAGGGAACTTTTCCTAAGCTTGGCACTCTCATATGCCGACTGCTAAACCGGCTCCGCCTGGCAGAGGGGGGACACCCCCTGCTAGGCTTGCTCCGAGCCTGGAACGGCCATCTATCGAAGAAGGGGGAATCGTCCTTGAGCAACGCACTGACGCACTACGGCATCACGCCGCCGACGCAAAGCCTGGAGAGCTACATCCAAGCGGTGAACCGCATTCCCGTCCTGAGCGCCGAAGAAGAGCGGGAACTGGCGCTGCGCCTGCACCGCGACGGGGACGTGGACGCCGCCCGCCGGCTGGTGCTCGCCAACCTGCGTTACGTGGTGCACATCGCCCGCGGCTACAGCGGCTACGGCCTGCCGCAGGCGGACCTCATCCAAGAGGGCAACATCGGCCTGCTCAAGGCGGTCAAACGCTTCGATCCCGCCGTGGGCGTGCGCCTCATCTCCTTCGCGGTGCACTGGATCCGCGCCGAGATCCACGAGTACATCCTGCGCAACTGGCGCATCGTCAAGGTAGCCACCACCAAGGCCCAGCGCAAGCTGTTCTTCAACTTGCGCAAGGCCAAGAAGCGCCTCGGCTGGCTCAACGCCGAGGAAGTGCAGGCGGTGGCCGAAGACCTGGGCGTGCGACCGGCGGAAGTACTGGAGATGGAACGGCGCCTGGCCAGCCCCGACACCGCCTTCGACGCCCAGGGCGAGGACGAAGAGCACACCGCCCCGGTGGCCTACCTGGCCGACCTGCGCAACGACCCGGAGCGGACTCTGGAGGAAAGCGAATGGGCGGCCTTCAACCACCGCCGCCTGGCCGAGGCTTTGGAATCGCTCGATGCGCGCAGCCGCGACATCGTCCAGCGGCGCTGGATCGACGAGGAGAAGACCACCCTCCAGGCCCTGGCGGACGAGTACGGCGTCTCCGCCGAGCGCATCCGCCAGTTGGAGAAGGCGGCGTTCAAGAAGCTGCGCGATCACCTCGCCGCTTGAGGCAGGTCGAGCCACGCCGAGCAGACGGCCCGCGAAACACGGGCCGTCTTCGTTTCAGGACCGTGCCGACAGGCGATCCAAGGGGTCGAGGTCCAGATGGGCGGCCACCTGCGCCGGCCCCGGCACCGCCAGCGGCGGCACCACCCCCAGGCAGGGGGCGGGAATGCGCGCGCGCAGGCTCTCCACCTGCCCTTCCCAGCGGCTCACCCCGGGCTGGGGCCGGTTGGCCACCCAGCCCGCGAGCATGAGGCCACGGGTGGCGATGGATTCGACGCTGAGGAGAGCATGGTTGAGGCACCCCAGGCGCACCGCCACCACCAGCACCACCGGAAAGCCCAAGGCCGTCGCCAGGTCGGCCAGGTCCTGGGCGTCGTTCAAGGGCACACGCCAACCACCCACCCCCTCCACCAGCACCCGCTCCGCCTGCACCGCTTCGATACCGTCCCGCAGACGATCCAGGTCGATGCGCACCCCCACCTCGGCGGCGGCCAGGTGCGGGGCGATGGGGGGCTCGAAGGCGTACGGGTTCACCTGCTCGTAGGGCAGGCGCAGGGTGGCCATGGCCTGCAGGCGCAAGGCATCCTCGTTACGCAGCCCCGCCTGGGTGCGCTGCGAACCGCTGGCCACCGGCTTGAAGGCGGCGGTGCGTAGCCCACGCCGGGCCCAGCTCCACAACACGGCGGCACTCACCAGGGTCTTGCCCACCTCGGTGTCGGTGCCGGTGACGAAAAATCCTCTGGCCATGACCCATTCCCAAAAACCATGCCCAGAGGATAAACCATTACCCCCGGCGGGCGATTAAGGAGCGCCATTTTAGGGCCGCTCAACGGTCTGCCCATCCCCCATTCGGTTGGCGTCGGACACAGGTTCACCTGCCTCCACCGGTAACCCGGCCCGGCGCCACTCAGGCAGTCCGCCTTCCAGGCGCCGGGCCTGCCGCCCGGCCTCTCGCAAGCGTGCCACCGCCTCGAAGGCGAGGACGCAGTGGGGGCCGCGGCAATAGGCCACCACTTCCCGATCCTCGGGCAGCTCGGCCAGGCGCGCCTCCAACTCTTCCAGGGGTACGTTCACCGCCCCCGGCAGATGACCGGCGGCGTATTCCTCCGGCGGGCGCACGTCCAACACCAGCACCTCGCCGGTCCGCGCCCGCTCCAGGAGCACGTCGGCGGGCACCGGCTCCAGGGCGTCTCGTGCCTCGAGATGGTCCCGCACCAGGGCCTGCACCTCGGCCAGGTGCGCCTCGGCCACCGAACGCAACTGGATGAGCAGCGCCGCCACGTCCTCGCCGCTCAATCGGTACACCACCTGCTTGCCGCGCTTCTCGCCGACGGCCAGACCGGCCTGGCGCAACTGCTGGAGGTGGTGGGAGGTGGTGGCCACCGAGGCCCCCAGGGCGCGCGCCAGGGCCTCCACCGGGCGCGGCCCCTGGGCCAGCAACTCCAGCAGTTCCAGGCGGTGGGGGTGACCCAGGGCCTTGCCGGCGCGGGCGATGACGGCGAACAGTTCCTTTTTCACGCTTGACAAGCGATGCCTCCGGCCCAGATCATTCAAAAAGTTTTTTGAATGTAAACCAGGCAGACGACGGAGGCAATCCATGTCCCTCGACCAGTGGATCCTGGCCCACGAGCCGGCGCTGCGCCTGGGCGCCTTCCTGGGGGCGTTCACCCTCATGGCC
>WFVN01000086.1 GCA_015491615.1 Gammaproteobacteria bacterium | reverse complement strand
GAGCTCATCGCCTGGCTGGGCCCGGCCATCGGCCCTGCCGCCTTCGTCGTCGGCCCGGAGGTGCACGCCTGCTTCACCCAACGCGACCCGGGCGCGGCCGCCTGTTTCACGCGCCATGGGGAAGGCCGCTGGCGCGCCGATCTCTACGCCCTCGCCCGCCGTCGCCTGGAGGCCCTGGGGGTGGAGGTGCACGGGGGCGGGTTCTGCGCCGTCTCCGATGAGCGTTTCTTCTCCTACCGGCGGGACGGGGTCACCGGGCGCATGGCCGCCCTCATCTGGCGTGAGGAATCATGAGCCTGCTCGCCTGGATCGTCGCCTTCTGCCTCGTGGGCGGGGTGCTCAGCGTCCTCGCCGCCGGGCTGTTCCTGGTCCTGCCCGAGTCGGTGCGCGCGCGCTTGTTGCCGCACTTGGTCAGCTTCGCCACCGGGGCCCTGCTGGGGGCTGCCTTCCTCGCCCTGCTGCCCCACGCCGTGGGCGCCCCCGGGGTGGAGCCGCACCGGATCATGCTGGCGGTGCTGCTCGGCCTGCTGGCCTTCTTCATCCTCGAACGGCTAGTCCTCTGGCGGCACTGCCACGAGGCCGCCTGCGAGGTGCACGGGGCGGAGGGGGAACCGGACCGGCACGCCGCCGGCACCCTGGTGCTGTTCGGCGACGGCCTGCACAACTTCATCGACGGCATCCTCATCGGCGCCGCCTTCCTCACCGACGTTCACCTGGGGGTGGTCACCGCCCTGGCGGTGGCGGCGCACGAAATCCCCCAGGAAGTGGGTGATTTCGCCGTGTTGCTGCACAGCGGCTATTCCCACGCCCGCGCCCTGCTGTTCAACATCCTCTCCAGCCTCACCACGGTGGTGGGCGGGGTGCTGGCCTGGCTGGCCCTGCCCGGGGTGAGCGGCTGGATCCCCTACGTCTTGGCGGTGGCGGCGGCCAGTTTCATCTACGTGGCGGTGGCCGACCTCATCCCCGATCTGCACAAGCGGGTGGACCGCAAGGCCCTGGCCGAGCAGTTGTTGCTCATCCTCGCCGGGGTGCTGGTCATCTACTTCGCCCATGGGACCCTGCACGACTAGGAGGCAGCGATGAAAGACTGGTTCATGGTGACCCTGGTGGGGCGCGACCGGCCCGGGATCGTCGCGCGCGTCACCGGCGCCCTGTTCGAGGGGGGCTGCATGCTAGGGGAGACGACGATGATGCGCCTGGGGGGCAATTTCTCCATCATGATGATGGTCCGCTGCGGGGCGGGGCGACGCGCCCTGGAGACGATGCTGCGCCCGGAGGCCGAGTCCCTGGATTTGCGCCTGCACGTGGACGCCATCGACGCCCGTCTCCACGACCACCCGCAGCCGGACGCCCGCATCACCGTCTACGGCGCCGACCGTCCGGGCATCGTCGCCCAAGTGACCGGCGCCCTTGCCGAGGCCGGCTTCAACATCCTCGACCTGGAATCGGACGTGGGCGGCACGCCCGAGGCCCCCATCTACGTCCTGCACATGGAGGGGCAGGCGAAGGAAGGCCTCGAACCCCTGCGCTCGGCCCTGGAGACCCTGCGCCGGGAGACCGGGGTGGAGGCGAGCCTGAGTCCGGTGGAGGCGATGATCGGCTGATGGCGGTGCTGCCCATCCTCACCTACCCGGACCCGCGCCTGAAGCAGGAGAGCGAGCCGGTGAGCGAGATCGACGACGCCTTGCGCGCCTTCGTCCGCGATCTGGAGGAGACCATGCACGCCGGCCCCGGTGGGGTGGGCATCGCCGCCCCTCAGGTAGGGCGCCTGCTGCGGGTGGCCATCGTCGATTGCTCGCGCAGCCGCAAGCCGGTGTCCAACCACGGGCGCATGGTCCTCATCAACCCGGAGATCACCCGCTGGGAGGGGGTGGCGGTGGGGCGCGAGGGCTGCCTCTCGGTGCCCGACTACACCGGCAACGTCATCCGCGCCGAGGCGGTGCGGGTGGAGGCCCTGAACGAGCATGGGGAACCGGTGGCCTACGACTGCGAGGGCTTCGAGGCGCGCGCCGTGCAGCACGAGCTGGACCATCTGGACGGCCTGCTGTTCCTGGACCGCCTGGTGAGCCGCCGCCACGACCTGTTCCGGCGCAAGGTGCACAAGAAACCCGGGGAGCGCTGATCCACCGCGTACCCGGCGCATAGCGGGGGTGTTCCACCGGCGATGGGTTTGTCGAAATGCCGAACCACCCATGACGTCCGCGCAGGGGGAAGGGCCGCGAGGAGCATTCGGAGGAGAGAAGGGGGGGTAAAAAAGCGGGGTGCGCCCAAGGGGGGAAATGCGCACCCCGACAACGAGGGAGGATGTGAGAACATCACGGACCGCTCGGGCCCGTCACCCGAACAGCAAGGGGGAGGTCTGCCGGGTGCATGGGGATGGATGCAGGGGGCGTGCCAGGAGGAAACGATCCCTTTCGGAACCCCGACGGGGGGATGTGACGGAGAAGCGACATGCGCTCGACATTGCGCGACGTGGCCCTGGCGGTCTGGATCGAAGCGCTGGCGGCAGTGCACGGCGAACGGGTGGTGCGGGCGGCGTTGTGCGCCGAAACCTTTACACGGCCGCTGGATCTCATCGCCATGGGCAAGGCGGCCCTGCCCATGGCACGGGGCGCCCGGGCGGCCCTGGGGGGGTGGGTCTGTCGTGCCCTGGTGGTGACCGGCGAGGGTTACGACGCGGAGGCGGCCTTGCCGTCGGCGCGTTTCCGGGTCCTCACCGGCGATCATCCCCTGCCCGGTGAACGGAGCCTGGCGGCGGGGGCGGCCCTGGTGGACTTCGTGTGTGCGGGGCCGCCGGTGGGCGGATGGCTCGTTCTCCTTTCCGGCGGCGCTTCCAGTCTGGTGGAACACCCCGCCCCCGGCGTGGACCTAGCCCTGCTGCGACGCGCCAACGCCTGGCTCCTGGCCAGCGGCCTGCCCATCGAGCGGGTGAATGCCGTGCGCCGGCGCCTCTCCGCCCTCAAGGGAGGTGGTCTGCTGGGTCTTATGGCCCCCGGCCCGGTGTGGGCCGGTTACCTCTCCGACATTCCCGGTGACCACTTGCCCGACCTGGCCTCCGGCCCCCTGTTTCCGGAGCGGCCACCCCTGCCCGCGGGTCTGCCCGATTGGCTCGCGGCGGCGTGCCGGTGGGAGGCGCCGCCGGTGCCCGCGGTGCCGGTGCGTCATCGATTGCTCGCCGGTGCGGCCCATGCCCTCGCGGCGGCGGCGCGAGCGGCCCAGACGCGTGGTTGGGTAGTCTCATCCCATGGCGTCGGGCTGCGTGGGGAGGCGGCCGAGGTGGGGGCGCGCCTGGGGCGCTGGTTGGCGCGCGAGGCACCGCCCGGGGTGCACCTGTGGGGTGGCGAGACCACCGTCACCCTCCCTTCGGAACCGGGGCGCGGTGGGCGTAACCAGACCCTGGCCCTGGCCGCCGCCCTGGAACTGGCGGGCCATGACGGCGTGGCCCTCCTCGCCGGTGGCACGGACGGTCGCGACGGCGCCAGCGACCATGCCGGCGCCCTGGTGGACGGTACCACCCTGGCACGTGCCCGTGCTGCCGGCCTGGACGCCCGCCGCGCCCTGGTCCGCGCCGACAGCGCACCGCTGCTCGCCGCCGTCGGCGACGCCCTGCCGGCCCGCGCCACCGCTACCAACGTAGCCGATCTGGTGGTGGCGGTGCGCCGATAAAGCCTCGTTCCGTCCTGCCGATACAGGGACTCAGAACCAAGGGCGGACCATGAACGAACAGGCACAGACGAGCAACGACCCGCGTGACGATCTACGGCAGGCGAAGATCCTGGTGGTGGACGACGAACCGGTGAACGTCGCCCTGCTGGAGCGCCTCCTGCGCAACGACGGCTATCGCCACATCACCACCACCACCGATGCCCGCGAGGTGCTCCCCCTCTACCGCGAACAGCGCCACGACATCGTCCTCCTGGACATCCGCATGCCCCACAAGGACGGCTTCCAGGTGATGGCGGAACTGCGCGAGCTGGACGGCGAGGACTACGTCCCCCTTCTCGTCCTCACCGCCCAGATCGACGCCGAGACGCGCATACGCGCCTTGGAAGAAGGGGCGCGCGACTTCCTCGACAAGCCCTTCGACCGCTGGGAAGTGCTCACCCGCATCCGCAACATGCTGGAGGTCCGTCTGCTCCACAAAAGGGTGAAGGAGCAGAACCGGGAACTGGAGAGGCGCGTGCTCGAGCGCACCCGGGAGCTCAACGAGACGCGCCTGGAGATCATTCGTCGCCTGGGACGGGCGGCCGAATACCGGGACAACGAAACTGGCAATCACATCATCCGCATGAGCCAGATGGCCCAACACCTGGCGCGTGCCGCCGGCCTGCCCGAGGAACGTTGCGAACTCATCTTGCATGCCGCGCCCATGCACGACATCGGCAAGATCGGCATCCCCGACCATATCCTCCTGAAACCGGGCAAGCTCGATGCCGAGGAGTGGGAGATCATGAAGCGGCACGTACAGATCGGCGCCGAGATCCTCTCCGGGCACGACTCCGAACTCATGCGTCTGGCCCGCACCATCGCCCTCACCCACCACGAGCGTTGGGACGGCAAGGGTTACCCACGCGGACTGGCGGGCGAGGAGATCCCCATCGAGGGACGCATCGTCGCCATCGCCGATGTCTTCGACGCCCTCACTTCGGAGCGTCCCTACAAGCGGGCCTGGTCGGCGGAGGAGGCGGTGGCGGAGATCTGCCGCGGTGCCGGCAATCATTTCGACCCGCGCCTGGTGGCTCATTTCGAGACCATCCTGCCGGAGGTGCTGGCGATCCGCGAGCGCTATTCGGACGATTGACGGCCAACGGAAGGAGGTGGCCCATGAAAGAAGACCGCAGAGGCGCCCCGCGCGGACGCCTGCGCCGCGACGAGGTACCGGGGCGATTCTATCTCATCGTCGATGGGGAAAGTTTCGAGCTGGACGACGCCCACGACGTGTCCGTCTCCGGTATGGGCATCACCCTGGCCCGCCCCCTGGCGGTCGGTACGTCGGTGCGTTTGGGCTACGAGGACGACAGCTTTCGACTGGAGCTGGGGGCCGACGTCGCTTGGTGCGAACCCCAGCCGCAAGGCGCGCGTCTGGGGCTGCGCTTCTCCCCCGATCCCCTGCAGGCCGACGACAACGCCCTCTTCTTCATGACCCTGCGGGAATACCTGGACGACTTCGACGCCCTGGGCTGAGGGCGTCCGCCTTTCTGCCGGCGCCGTAGCGAGCGATGGTCTCGGCGGTCGCGACGCCGCGGCGACCGTGCACCGATCTCTCCATGCCCCTTTCCCATGCGGCCATGCTTCTCGACATGGCCGCTGAACCACTCGGATGGATTGCGGCCCCTCAAACGACGGTTTGCGTGGCTCGTCCGCGGCACCTCTAGGTGAGTTTCGTCGAGCTTTCGACGACCCTCTGGGTGTAAACCGCCCTTGAGCCGGGCGGCGGCACAAGGGATACTTGTTTCCTTGGTTTTTCGGAGAAAAGCGGATGGCGGTGGGATTGCGGGCGCCGGAGGCCTTGGCAGCCGTGCCGGGGGTGCGCCTGGGTACGGCGCGGGCCGGCCTGGCGAAGGGCGAGCGCGACGACGTAACGGTGCTGGAACTGGCGCCGGGAAGCGCCGTGGCGGCGGTGTTCACCCGCAACCGCTTCTGTGCCGCACCGGTGACGGTGGCTCGTCAGCACCTCGCCGAGACCACCCCCCGTTACCTGTTGGTGAACGCCGGCAACGCCAATGCCGGCACCGGCGCTCGAGGCCTGGCGGACGCACGCGCCGCCTGTGCCCACCTGGCCGGGCGCGCCGGGGTGCACGCGGCGGCGGTGTTGCCTTTTTCTACCGGCGTGATCGGCGAACCCCTGACCATGGACCGCTTCCTGCCCGCCATCGATGCCGCTCTGGAGGCCATGGACGAGGACGGTTGGCTGGCCGCCGCGCGCGCCATCATGACCACCGACACGCTCCCCAAGGGGGCGAGCCGCACCTTGGATCTGGCCGGCGGCACCGTCACCCTCACCGGCATCGCCAAGGGGGCGGGGATGATTCGCCCGGACATGGCCACCATGCTCGCCTTCCTGGCCACCGACGCGCGCATCCCGCAGGCCGACCTCCAGGCCGTGCTGGCGAAGGCGGTGGAGGGTAGTTTCAACCGCATCACCGTGGACGGCGACACCTCCACCAACGACGCCTGCGTCCTCGCCGCCACCGGTCGCGTGCCGGTGCGCGAGGGTGAGCTGTCGCGCCTGGCCGAGGCGGTGGCGGACCTGTGCCGGGAACTGGCCCAGGCCATCGTCCGCGACGGCGAAGGGGCGACGCGCTTCGTCACCGTGACCGTGGCGGGGGGCGAGTGCGAGGCGGATTGCCTGGCGGTGGCCTACACCATCGCCCACTCCCCCCTGGTGAAGACGGCCCTGTTCGCTGGCGACCCCAACTGGGGGCGCATCCTGGCGGCGCTGGGGCGTGCCCCGGTGGCCCGCCTGGACCTGGAGCGGGTGACCATCCACCTGGACGAGGTCTGCGTCGTGCGCGGCGGCGGCCGCGCCCCGGAGTACACCGAGGCGGACGGTCAGCGGGTGATGGTGCGTCCCGAACTCACCATCCGCGTCGATCTGGGGGACGGCGAGGCCACCGCCACCGTGTGGACCTGCGACCTCTCCTACGACTACATACGCATCAACGCCGAATACCGGACCTGAGGAACGACCCATGGAGATCCTGCTCGCCAATCCCCGCGGTTTCTGTGCCGGGGTGGACCGCGCCATCGACATCGTCGAACGGGCCCTGGCCCGCTTCGGCTCCCCCCTCTACGTGCGCCACGAGGTGGTCCACAACCGCTTCGTGGTGGAGGCCCTGAAAGCCAAGGGAGCGGTGTTCGTGGACGAATTGGACCAGGTGCCCGACGGCGCCACCGTCGTCTTCAGCGCCCACGGCGTCTCCCAGGCGGTGCGCGAGGAAGCGGCTCGGCGCGGCCTCACCGTCTTCGACGCCACCTGCCCCCTGGTCACCAAGGTGCACATGGAGGTGATCCGCCACCTGCGCGCCGGCGACGAGGTGGTGCTCATCGGCCACGCCGGGCACCCGGAGGTGGAGGGCACCCTCGGCCAGGCCCGTCCCGGGCAGGTCATCCACCTGGTGGAGACCCCGGAGGACGTGGCCCGCCTCCAGGTGGGCGACCCCGAGCGCCTCGCCTACGTTACCCAGACCACCCTTTCCATGGACGACACCCGCGACGTGATCGCCGCCCTGCGGGCCCGCTTCCCCGCCATCGCCGGGCCCAAGAAGGACGACATCTGCTACGCCACCCAGAACCGCCAGGAGGCGGTCAAGCGCCTCGCCCGGGCCTGCGACCGGGTGCTGGTGGTGGGGTCGGTGAACAGCTCCAACTCCAACCGCCTGCGCGAGGTCTCCGAGCGCATGGGCACCCCGGCGCGCCTCATCGACGGCGCCCACCAGATCGACCCGGCGTGGCTCGCCGGGGCGCGCAAGGTGGGGGTCACCGCCGGCGCCTCCGCCCCCGAGGTCCTGGTGCAGGAAGTGGTGGCGCGCCTGCGCGAGCTGGGCGCGGAAACCGTCACCGAGCTCGACGGCGAACCCGAGCGCGTCGTCTTCCCCCTGCCCCGCGTCCTCCAGGGCTGAGTCCCTCCCAC
>WFVN01000085.1 GCA_015491615.1 Gammaproteobacteria bacterium | reverse complement strand
CAGGAGGGGCGCCTGCTGAACGTGGCGCACCGCTACCAGCAGGCCACCGACTGGCACCGGCGCCTCCCCGACGCCTTCCGGGCCGACTGACGAGGAGCGAGACGAATGGAATGGGAAGCGGTCATCGGGCTGGAGATCCACGCCCAGCTCGCCACCAAGAGCAAGATCTTCTCCGGCGCCTCCACCGCCTACGGCGCCGAGCCCAACACCCAGGCCTGCGCCATCGACCTGGGGATGCCCGGGGTCCTGCCGGTGCTCAACGAGGCAGCAGTGGAGATGGCGATGAGGTTCGGCCTGGCCATCGACGCCACCGTCGCCGAGCGTTCCGTGTTCGCGCGCAAGAACTACTTCTACCCCGACCTCCCCAAGGGCTACCAGATCTCCCAGTACGAACTGCCGGTGGTGCTGGATGGGCGGGTCACCATCGAGCTGGACGACGGCACCGAGAAAGTCATCGGCGTCACCCGCGCGCACCTGGAGGAGGACGCCGGCAAGTCCCTGCACGAGGACTACCACGGCATGACCGGCATCGACCTCAACCGCGCCGGCACCCCCCTGCTGGAGATCGTCTCCGAGCCGGACCTGCGCTCGGCCAAGGAGGCGGTGGCCTACGCCAAGAAGATCCACACCCTGGTGCGCTACCTGGAGATCTGCGACGGCAACATGCAGGAGGGCTCCTTCCGCGTCGATGCCAACGTCTCCGTACGCCGCCGCGGCGAGCATGCCTTCGGCACCCGCACGGAGATCAAAAACCTCAACTCCTTCCGTTTCCTGGAGCGCGCCATCGACTTCGAGATCGAGCGTCAGATCGACATCATCGAGTCCGGCGGCGCGGTGGTGCAGGAGACACGCCTGTTCGACCCGGGCCGCAACGAGACCCGTCCCATGCGCACCAAGGAAGAGGCCAACGACTACCGCTACTTCCCCGACCCGGACCTCCTGCCCCTGGTCATCGAGCCGGCCTTCGTCGAACGGGTGCGCGCCGAGCTGCCCGAGCTGCCCGACGCCAAGCGCGCCCGCTTCATGAGCGACTACGGCCTGCCCGCCTACGACGCCGGCGTCCTCACCGCCTCGCGCGAGCTCGCCGACTACTACGAGGCGGTGGTGGCCGCGGTGGGCGGCGAGCCCAAGCTGTGCGCCAACTGGGTGATGGTGGAGCTCCTCGGCGCCCTCAACAAGGCCGGTCTGGAGCTGTACCAGAGCCCCATCGGCCCCGCCGGCCTGGCCGGGCTCATCCGCCGCATCCAGGACGGCACCGTCTCCACCCGCGCCGCCAAGGAGGTCTTCGAAGGCATGTGGGCGGGCGAGGGCGACGCCGACACGGTGATCGAGCAGCGCGGCCTCAAGCAGCTCTCCGACACCGGCGCCCTGGAGGCCATCGTCGACGAGGTGATCGCCGCCAATCCGAAACAGGTGGAGCAGTACCGCGCCGGCAAGACCAAGCTCCTGGGCTTCTTCGTCGGCCAGGTGATGAAGGCCTCCCAGGGCAAGGCCAACCCCCAGCAGGTGAACGAGATCCTCCGTCGCAAACTGGCCGAGTGATGGAGATCGTCCCCCGCGAGCCGGACACCCTGCGCCGCTTCGTTTTCGAGCAGGCCCCCATCCGCGGCGAGATCGTGCACCTGGACGCCACCTGGCAGGCGGTTTTGGAGCGCCACCCCTACCCGCCGCGGGTGCGCGCGCTGCTGGGGCAGTTCCTCGCCGCCACCGCCCTGCTGGCGGCCACCGTCAAGTTCGACGGCAGCCTCATCCTCCAGGCCCAGGGGGAAGGGGAGACGGCCCCCCTCCTGGTGGCCGAGGCGCGCCCCGGTCTCACCCTGCGGGGCCTCGCCCACTGGTCCGGGGAGGACATCCCCGCGGGCGACCTGGAGGCCGTCTTCGGCCCCGCCGGGCGCCTCGTCATCACCATCGACCCGGGCCCGGGCATGGACCGCTACCAGGGCATCGTCGCCCTCAGCGGAGAGAGCCTGGCCCAGGCCCTGGGCGACTACTTCCACCGTTCCGAACAACTGGAGACGCGCCTGTGGCTGGCGGCCGACGAGCACACTGCCGCCGGCATGCTCCTGCAACGCATCCCCGAGGCGCCCATGGAGGACGCCGACGCCTGGAACCGCGCCCTCACCCTGGCCGCCACCCTGAGCGACGAGGAACTTCTGGAACTGCCCGCCCGGCGCATCCTCCAGCGCCTCTTCCACGAGGAAGACGTGCGCCTGTTCGAACGCGAGCCGGTGGCCTTCCGCTGCACCTGCACGCGTGAGCGGGTGGAGAACATGCTGCGCGGACTGGGGCGGGTCGAGGTGGAGGACATCCTCGCCGAACAGGGGCGGGTGGAGGTGTCCTCCACCTCGACCCGCCCCAGTCCGCGCAGCATGTTCTCCACCCGCTCACGCGTGCAGGTGCAGCGGAAGGCCACCGGCTC
>WFVN01000084.1 GCA_015491615.1 Gammaproteobacteria bacterium | reverse complement strand
GGGCCTGGATTCGGTCTCCATCTCGCCCACCGGCGACAGCCTGACCATGAGCTACGGCGGTACCACCAACCTGAGTGTCGATATCACTTACAGCATCCAGGCCAACGACTTCCGCAGCGCCACCGTGGACGAGACCGTCACCTTCACCAACCAGGGATCGGAGGCGGTGGACCTGAGCTGGTTCGCCTACACCGACTGGGACCTCAACAACGACAGCATCGACCAAGTGGTCGTTCCGTCTCCCACGAGCATGGTCCAGAGCGACTTCGACGGCACCACCGCCACGGTGAGCATCATCGACGACGGCGGCGCCGACGCCGTCCATTGGGAAGTGGCCGAGTTCGACGATCTGCCGACCCGCTTCGACAACGGCGATCCCACCGACGATCAGCTCGCCGACGCCATCACCTCGCCCGTCGGAGGCGGGCCCGCCGACTACACCTTCGCTTACCAGTTCGACTATACCGACGTGCAGCCGGGGAAGAGCATCACCTTCTCCCTCAGCAAGTACCTCGAACTGGGTTCTCTGACCACGCCCTTCCTACCCATCCTGCCTCCCGACGAGGGCGGCCCCTTCGACTTCGACTTCCCCGTCTGGCCGGGCGACATCTTTTGGGTGGACCCGGTGGTGGCTGTGGGCTACGAGTACATCAACACCGGCGGTCCCAACTTCGCCTCCGTCACCGTGCCCGGTCCGGCGGTGAGTCTGTCGAGCATCGGCGACGATTTGTTCGGGGTCTATCTCTACGACAGCGTCCTGGGGGACTACTCGCCGACCCCGGTGGCCATCCTCGACGGCTCCGATCCCACCGGCAACACCTTCGATTTCACCACCATCGACCCGAACGGGGTGGAGCGGTTCCTCATCGCCGACATCGAACCGGAAGCCGGCCTGGATCCGAACGATCCCGAGGCGTTCGTCACCGGCCTGACTTTCGTCGGCTCGGGGAACGCGAACTTCACCATGGATCCGCTCACCTATAACACCGTGCCCGCCCCCATGACGGCATGGCTGCTAGGCGCCGCGCTGCTGGGTTTGGCCATGGGCCGGCGCAAGCGGTATGGTTGAACCGTCGGGCCGATCACGCAATTTCGAGGGCCGGTCCGCCGGCCCTTTTCATTTCCGGAAGGAGGCGACATGCGCAAAAGAATTCGTGGGGTGATTTTCGGGTTGGGGCTCGCCGCCGGGCAGGCCCTGGCGGCCGACGGAAACGGCCAGTTCGGCATCAAGGGGGTGGGCGGGGCTCACTGCGAGAATTATCTCCAGGCCTTCGAAAAGAAGGATCAGGGTTACCTCATGTATCTGGGATGGTTCGGGGGCTACATCAGCGCCACCAACCAGTACCTGCCCAACACCTTCGACATCACCCCCTGGCAGAGCGTGGGGCTGGTATCCATGGCGGTGGCCAACGTCTGCCGCCAGAACCCCAAGGCCTCCGTCCTGGAAGCGGTGCAGCGGGTCCTGCAGGGAGTCTATCCCTTGCGCCTCACCCAGGCCTCGCCCATGACCGAAGCGAAGACCGACAAGGCCGCCATCCAGATCTATCAGGCGATCCTCGAGCAGGCGCAGGAAAAGCTCAAGGCCCTGGGCTACTACAAGGGCGAGCCGGACGGCAAATTCGGGCCGGGGACGCGCAAGGCCCTGGAGGCCTTCCAGAAGGACAACAAGCTGCAACCCACCGGTCTGCCCGACCAAGCCACCCTCCTGGCCCTCATGAACGCCAAACCTGCCCAGTGACAGGGTGGTTCGGGCTCCGGCCTAACCTGAAGCACGGGTCGAAAGGAAAGGTCACGATTGCACTGGCGTAACCGGGCCTTCGTCGCGGCGGCCCTCGTCTATGGACTGTTGGGTGGAGCGCTCGCCCTGTGGTGGCTGTCGGGCAGTGCCCCCCTGACTTTCAACCTGCCGCGCATCCACGGGCACCTCATGACCCTGGGTTTCGTGGCCATGATGATCTACGGGGTGGGGCTGCATGTCCTGCCCCGTTTCTCCGGCCGTCCCTTGTCGTCCGAGCGCCTCGCCAACCTGCAGTTCTACCTGGCCAACGCCGGCCTGCTGCTCATGATCCCGGGCTGGGCCGGGGGCGGGCCTCTGTGGCTGCACATCGGCGGCGGCCTCGCCTGGTTGGCCATGGGCCTGTTCGCCTACAACATCGTCACTACCGTGCGCCACTACGGACCAGGAGGCTGAGATGGTCGAATACCGCGGGTGCGAGCTCCCCGAGGACCGCTACTACGATTTGGACTACGTGTGGGTGAAGCCCAACGGCGACGGCACCTACACCATCGGCGTCACCGATCCGGCCCAGACCATGGCCGGGCGTGTCCAGTACGCCAGCTTCCGCAAGCCGGGGACGCACCGCAAGGCGGGCAAGCCGGTGGCGCGTCTGGAGTCCGGGAAGTGGGCCGGGGGCATCCCCGCCCCCTTCGACGGCACGGTGGAACGCATCAACGACAAAGTGGCCGCGGACCCCGGCCTCATCAACGTCGATCCCTACGAAGCGGCCTGGCTGGTGGTCATGCGTCCGGACGACCCCGACCATGCCCTCGACCGCCTCACCTACGGCCCCGAGGCAGTGGAACCGCTCAAGGCGTGGATCGAGCGCTACGACGTCCAGTGCATGCGCTGCGCCCAATGAAGGTCGAACTGCTGGTCTCCGAGTGGTGCGCCTCCTGCCACGAGGCGGAGCGTATCTGGCGCCAGGTGGCGGAAGAGAAGGACATCGACTTCCAGGTGGTGGACATGGCCCAGCCGGAGGGGCGCGAGCTGGCCACCCGCCTGCGGGTGCGATCCATCCCCGCCCTGGTCATCGACGGCGAGCTGAAGGGCGTGGGGGTGCAGACCCTGGAGGAGGCCCGTGCCCTGGTGGCCGCAGCCCCGCCCAAGCGGGC
>WFVN01000083.1 GCA_015491615.1 Gammaproteobacteria bacterium | reverse complement strand
GGGCGCGGGTCTTGCCTTCCCAGGCGCCGAAACCCACTTCCTTGAGGTTTTCGTCGACCGTCACCGGCAGGCCGTGGCGTTCCCTCAGGGCCTCGGCGAAGGCGCGGCAACGGCGCAGGGGGGAGGTGACGACGGCCTGCCAGGGGGCGGCCCCGCCCACCGCTTGCCACATCTGCGCCCAGCCCCGTTCGGAAAGGGGGTCGTCGATGCCGTGGCCGCGGTATCGAGAGCCGCCCTCGGGCCGGCCGTGGCGGATGAGGTCCAGGGTGCGTGCGCTCACGGGGTGGGGAATTCAGGGCGGCGCTCGGGGTGCAGGCGCGCCTCCAGTTCCTGGTCCATGCGTTCCAGGGCCTTGGCGCGGATGGCCGAGCCGTACACGTGGTAGTAGCGGAGCTGGCAGGGGACGGGCTCGTGGAGGGCGTCGGGGCGGCGGAAGTGGCTCCAGGCGAGGATGGGCAGGTCGGAGAGATTGCGGTCCACGCACACCCAGGCGTCGTCCTGGAGGATCATTTCGAACTGACCCATGCCCTCCAGGGGCAGGCGCAGATCGGGGCCCAGGCGCTTTAATGCCAGGCGCACGCGGTTGTAGCGTACCGCTTCGATACGGTCGATACGGGTCTCGTATGCGGGGACCTCTTCGTGGCGGGTATAACGGCCCATGGATAGGGAGTATCTCCCGAGCTCCGGTGAGAGGGCAAGATCCCTCGTTCCGGGGCATTCCCCGTGGGCCTGTGGTGGCGTCGCAAGAAAAGGCCCCGTCGAGAACGGGGCCTTTTCGAAGGTCCTGACGGAATTCGCTCTCAGGAGGCTTGGCGGCGACAAAGGACGTCGTCGCGTACCGACTCGGCGATGGCGGCGACTTCCTGGATGAGGTCGTCGGCGACGCCCAGTTCTTTCAGGGTTTCGCCCAGCAGTTCGATGATGACGTCCACGTGGGTATCGTTGAGGCCCTTGTCCAGGAGATGGCGGTGGGCCTCGCACATGTCTTTGCCGGTGTAGTTGTTGGGTCCGCCGAAGGCCATGGTGAGGAAGGCTTTCTGCTTGGCGGCCTGCTTTTCCATGTCCACGCCTTCGAAGAACTGGTTGACGCGCGGATCGGCCAAGACCTTGCGGTAGAAGATGTCCACTGCGGCGTTCACTGCGGCTTCTCCGCCGAGTCTCTCGTACAGGCTTTGGCTGTCGTTCATGGCTTGCTTCTCCTCTTGGGTGTATCCGGCGAGCACGTCCGCCCGCACGGAGTTGGCGATATCGGCGACCTGGGCGATCAGGTCGTCCGACACGTTCAGTTCCTTGAGTGTCTCGCCCAGCAGTTCGATGATGACGTCCACGTGCGAGTCGTTGAGGCCCTGCTCCACCAGGTGGGCGTGGCCCAGGCGCATGTCGCGGCCGGTGTAGTGGTTGGGGCCACCGAAGGCCATGGTGAGGAAGGCCTTCTGTTTGGCGGCCTGCTTCTCCATGTCCACGCCTTCGAAGAACTTGTTGACGCGCGGGTCGGCCAGGACCTTGCGATAGAAGATGTCCACCGCGGCATCGACGGCCGCCTCGCCGCCTAGCTGCTCGTACAGGCTCTTCTCCTTGCCCATGGCCTTCTTTTCTTCCTCGGTGTAGCCGGCGAGGACGTCGGCGCGCACCGAGTCGGCGATCTTGGCCACTTCCTGGATGAGCTCGTCGGGGACGTTCAGCTCCTTCAGGGTCTCGCCCAGGAGCTCGATGATGACGTCCACGTGGGTGTCGTTGAGGCCCTGCTCCACCAGGTGGGCGTGGCCCAGGCGCATGTCGCGGCCGGTGTAGTGGTTGGGGCCACCGAAGGCCATGGTGAGGAAGGCCTTCTGCTTGGCGGCCTGTTTCTCCATGTCCACGCCCTCGAAGAACTGGTTGACGCGGTCGTCGGCCAAGACCTTCCGGTAGAAGATGTCCACCGCGGCGTCGACGGCCGCCTCACCGCCCAGCTTTTCGTAGAGGCTGCGGTTGTCGGCGGTCTTGCCGGTGAGCATGCGGAAGAGGGCTGCGAACATGGGGTGATTCCTCCGGTTTTGTGGATGAGTGGGGCCTATCCTAGAACGAAAAAAATGTATTGTAAATACATGTTAAAGACCGAGCGAAAGGCTGGGGTTTACTCAACCCTTTGAATTCAGGCGTGGTAGGGGGCGCTCAGTTCGTGCACCGCTTCGATGAAGGCGGCGGCGTGTTCCGGGTCCACCCCGGGGTGGATGCCGTGGCCGAGGTTGAAGACGTGCCCGGAGCCGTGGCCGTAGGCGGCGAGGATGTCGGCCACCTCCCGGCGGATGCGCTCCGGGGAGGCGTAGAGGACGCAGGGGTCCATGTTGCCTTGCAGGGCCACCTGATCGCCCACGCGTGTGCGCGCCTCGCCGATGTCGATGGTCCAGTCGAGGCCGAGGGCATCGGCGCCGGTGGCGGCCATGTCTTCCAGCCAGGCGCCGCCGCCCTTGGTGAACAGGATCACCGGCACGCGCCGGCCCTCGTGTTCGCGGATCAGGCCCTCGACGATGCGGGCCATGTGGCGCAGGGAGAATTCGCGGTAGTCGCGGGGGGTGAGGATGCCGCCCCAGGTGTCGAAGATCTGTACCGCCTGGGCGCCGGCGCGGATCTGGGCGTTGAGGTAGGCGGTGACCGCCTCGGCGACCGTCTCCAGGAGGCGGTGCATGAGCTCGGGGCGGTCGTACATCATCCCCTTGACGCGGGCGTATTCCTTGCTGGAGCCCCCTTCCACCATGTAGGTGGCGAGGGTCCAGGGGCTGCCGGAGAAGCCGATGAGGGGCACGCGGCCGGCCAGTTCACGGCGGATGAGGCGCACTGCGTCCATGACGTAGCCCAGTTCTTGTTCCGGGTCGGGGACGCCCAGGCGGTCGATGTCCGCCTCGCTTCGCACCGGGCGCTCGAAGCGCGGGCCCTCGCCCTCGGCGAAGTAGAGGCCGAGGCCCATGGCGTCGGGCACGGTGAGGATGTCGGAGAAGAGGATGGCGGCGTCGAGGGGGAAGCGCTCCAGGGGCTGGAGGGTCACCTCGCAGGCCAGTTCGGGGTTGCGGCACAGGTCCATGAAGCTGCCGGCGCGGGCGCGGGCGGCGCGGTATTCGGGCAGGTAGCGCCCGGCCTGGCGCATCATCCACACGGGGGTGACGTCCACCGGCTCCTTGAGGAGGGCGCGCAGGAAGCGGTCGTTCTTCAGTTCGCTCATCAGATCTCCAGGTAATCGAGGATGCCCTCGGCGGCTTCGCGCCCTTCGTACACGGCGGTCACCACCAGGTCGGAGCCGCGCACCATGTCGCCGCCGGCGAAGACCTTGGGGTTGCTGGTCTGGTAAGGGTGTTCGCCAGCGGCGAGGACGCGCCCGCGCTCGTCGGTCTGGATGCCGAAGTCGGCGAACCAGGGGGCGGGGCTGGGCTGGAAGCCGAAGGCGATGATGACCCGGTCGGCGGGGATGATCTCCTCGGAGCCGGGGATGGGCTCGGGGCGCCGGCGACCGCGTTCGTCCGGCTCGCCCAGGCGGGTGGTGACGACGCGCACGCCCTCCACCCTCTCGGTG
>WFVN01000082.1 GCA_015491615.1 Gammaproteobacteria bacterium | reverse complement strand
GAGCGACACCTACCGGGGCGGCACCCTGGGCTACGAGCGGGCCCTGGGCGACCACTGGGCCGTGCGTTTCGCCGGCTACACGGCCAGCTACGAATTCAACGACCAGGAGACCTTCGACGGCTACGACGTGCAACTCCTGCTCACCACCAACGCCCGCCGCACGGGCTTCAAGTTCTACCTGGGCGGCGCCTATTTCACGGAGACCTATGCCGTGCCGCCGCTGGCGGTGGAGGAGCGCTTTTCCGGCGGCGGCCTGGTGCTGGGTCTAGGTTACAACTGGCGGCGTGTGAGCCTGGAGTGGTACGGCGTCGGTCGCATGGCCGAAGACTACCGGCTCACCCCCCAGAATCATGTCATCGACACGGGTAGTCTGGCCGTCGGCCTGCGCTTCTGACATTCAGGCGGCAATGGCACTCACTCGCGCTGACCTTCCACCTCGAACCACAGGTCCATCTCGTCACCGACCGCAGGCAACGCGTAGGTGATGCCGAAATCGGAACGCTTGATCTTGGCACGACCGTTGAAGCCACAGGTGTATTTATTGTTGATGGGATTGGTGCCGCAATGAATGTGATCCACATGGATGGTCACCGGTTTGGTCACTCCGTGCAGGGTGAGCTCACCCTCGATCACCGCACTTTCCTTACCGTTCAGGGTCACCCGAGTGGAGCGATAGCGAATCTCGGGAAACTCCATGACGTTGAGGAAATCCGGCGAGCGCAGGTGGTCGTCCCGCTTCTTGAAACCGGTATCAATGGAAACGGCGGCGATCTTCACGTCCACCGAGCCGGTGCCCCGTTCCCAGTCGATCATGAAACTACCCGAGGTCTGGTTGAAGCGCCCGTAGAGGGTGGAAAACCCCAGGTGGCTGATGGCGAAATGGGGATAGGTGTGGGTCGGATCGATCTTGAAGAACTCCTCCGCCTGCACGGCCAGGGGCAAACCACCGATCAGGGTCAGTGTCCACAGGATGCGTTGTACGATTCGTTTCATCGGTATTCCCTCCTCGTCTTTCTTGGTTTTGGTATTCGTCACAGGGGCGGAGGCCCCTGGGTGAATGCGGTCCAAACCACCGCCAGGGCGACCGGCAGAGCCGCCAGGGCGACCCGATAGGCTGGCTCCCAGGACTCCGACCATCTCTCCGGTCGGGGAATCCACAAAACCGGCAGGACACATCCCAAGAGCAGCAGGGCGAACACGGGCACTTGGGCGTACACCGAGCCCGCGTAGGCCATCAGGGCCCCGCCGAGGATACCGGGGAGGATCCACACGGCCGGGGCATGCAAAGGCCAACGCCGGCCCACCAGCCACAGGGCCAGGCCGGCGAATCCCAAGGCCAGTCCCAACTGCCCCAAGAGGGCGCTGGCGCCCAGCAGGCACACCGCCCCGGCCCCCAGGGGCAATACCCACGCGGCCACTTCGACGCGCACCGGTTTGGAACGGAGCAAACCACCCAGGGCCACGAGAAGGGCGGTGAAGAGCAGAGCGCCAGCGCCCACCACCACTCCTGGCCAACCGCCGCGGTACTGCACCACCGGCCACACCATCCACAGGGCGGCCCCCCCGGCCAGCACCCACCAGAGGTTGTGGATCAGGCGGCGGGGCGGACAGAGCAGGTCACAGGCCAGGCCCACCGCGGCACCGACGAGCACGGCCCAGATCAATTTACGGGTGGAAGTGAAAGGGGTAAGAGAAAAATCGGCCACCTGCCAGACGGTGACGACGAACCCGAGGATCGCCGCCAATCCAGCCCAGGTGACCCATCGCCGCACGACGACCCAAGACCATGCCCCCGCGACGACAAAGGGCAACACGGCGGCCTGCACGGCAGGATGGCTCATCCAGGAACCCAACTTTTCCCACGCCCCTTCTCGGATTTGCCTCACTTTAGTCCTTGCCTGGGTCATAGACAAGGGTTTGGAGAACCCCAAGATCGCCCCTATAACTGGCGACCACCCTCTTAAACTCCCTCCCGAGAGATGGTGAGGCGTTGGCCGGTGACGACCGCCTCCACAGCAGAGCCATCTCCACACCCATTTTCGCAGCCCGCTCCTTCAACGCATGAAAAACATGAAATTCCATGTCTTTCATCCGTCTTCGACGATCCCATGCGCCTGATAAACCAACCACCCCTTGGTAAGACTCCGGAGCTCGTCTATCCTATCCGGCCACATTTTGAGACGTTTCACCCATGACCCGCAAAGATCCGACTCTGCACTACGCCCCCTGGGAGCGTGCGTTCGAGCGCATCGCCACACCCTTCGAGGAATTCATCAACCGGCAGACCACCTCCGGTCTGCTCCTCATGGCCGCCACGGTGGCTGCCCTGGTGGTGGCCAACTCCCCTTGGGGCCCGGCCTATCACCATTGGCTGGAGACACCAGTGGTGGTGGGTTTCGGCGACCTGGTGCTGGAAAAATCCCTACATCACTGGATCAACGACGGCCTCATGGCCTTGTTTTTCTTCGTGGTGGGGTTGGAAATCAAGCGCGAGGTCCTGGTGGGCGAATTGTCCGACAGACGTGCCGCTGCGCTCCCGTCCATCGCCGCCGTCGGCGGCATGGTGGTACCGGCCCTGTTGTTCCTGCTGTTGGTGGAAGACGCCCAATTCCGCGACGGCTGGGGCATCCCCATGGCCACCGACATCGCCTTCGCGGTAGGCGTCATGGTGCTGTTGGGATCGCGCGTTCCCAAATCGCTCATCACTTTCCTGGTGGCCCTGGCCATCGTCGACGACCTGGGCGCGGTGATGGTCATCGCCCTGTTCTACACCGAGGAGCTCAACGTCACCGCCTTGTGGTGGGGTGTGGCCGTCACCGCTCTCCTCGTCTTTTTCAACCGCGTGGGCATCCGTCGCCCTCTGCCCTACTTCATCGCCGGCGGGCTACTGTGGCTGGCGCTTCTCAAATCGGGGGTGCACGCCACCTTGGCGGGGGTCATCACCGCCTTGGCCATTCCCGCCTTCCCCAAATACGACCCCCTACGCTTCATCGATCTGGTACGCGGGCTCATGGACCGCTTCGAGGCCAGCCACAAACCCGGCCAGGGCATTCTCAAGAACAACGACCAATATAGTATTCTCCAGACCTTGGAGAACGGTGTGCACCTGGTGGAGACACCACTGCAACGGCTGGAGCATGCCCTGCACGGGCCGGTGGCCTATCTCGTCGTACCGTTGTTCGCCTTCGCCAATGCCGGCATTCCCCTGGATCCCACCACCTTGGCCCAGACGCTTTCCCACCCGTTGACCCTGAGCGTGGCCACGGCCCTGGTAGTGGGCAAGCTGGTGGGCATCGCCGGATTTTCCTGGGTGGCCTTGAAATTGGGGGTGGGACAGATGCCTACCGGAGCCCATCCCCGCCAACTGGTCGGGGTGGGACTGCTGGGTGGTATCGGTTTCACCATGTCGATCTTCATCGCCGAACTGGCCTACACCGACACGCCCGAGGCCCTCGTGCTGGCGAAGACGGGGATCATCTTCGCCTCTCTCTTCGCAGGAGTAGGCGGTCTGTTGTGGCTACGCTTCGTCTGCGGACGCGCAGCCGGGAACGGCTGATCGCTCGCGTCCGACTCCAACGAGTCGAAGATCTAAAAGAACGGGGCGGCCGAAGCCGCCCCGTGGTCGTTGCTCGGGCAGAGGCCCGAACCGGGATCAACGGATCTTGGCGCGCAGGGCCTGACGGCGCTGCATGGCCTTCACCTCATCCGCCAGCGACACCCCACGTTCCTTGGCCTTGAAGTAGAAGGCCTCGGTGGCAAAGGGGTCGTTGAGGGTGAGGTTCACCCCATGGCTGACGAAGTTGGCGGGATCCGAGTTGTCGTCGGCGAAAACGTTCACGTTCACCGGCGTATCGGCGGGGATGCCGGGGACGGTGAAGCTGAAGGTGCCGGTATTGGCAGCGGTATCGATGGTGAAGTCGATGGGCAACACGTCGGCAGGCGCGTTGGGATCGGAGCTGAAGCTGATCCACTGGCACACACCGGTGGTGTCACACCAATCGACATTGGCCATCACCACGTCCGGACTCCAGGCCACCCCGTTGCTCGGTGCGAAGTCGATGGTGCCGGTAATCGTCACGTCGCCGGAGACACTGGCCCCAGGCGCGGGCGAAGTCACGCTCACGTACGCCGGCGGCTGCACCCCGTTGCTGGTCTGGAGGCTGAGGTTGTAGCAGCTCCAGGCGGCGTCGCACACGGAGATGAAGTTGA
>WFVN01000081.1 GCA_015491615.1 Gammaproteobacteria bacterium | reverse complement strand
GGACTTGTGCCGGTCCCCTTTCCTGGACCTCACCGGCGGCACCGATCTGCCCCGCTTGCTGGCCGTTCTGCAACGGGCGCGCCTGCTCCTGTCGGTGGACTCGGGGCCGGTGCACATGGCCACCGCCGTGGGCACCCCGGTGGTGGGCCTGTACGCCGCCACCGACCCCCGCCAGACGGGCCCCTACCGGGACCTGGACCGGGTGGTGAGCGCCTATCCGGAGGCGGTGGCGGCGGAGTACGGCCGGCCGCCGGAGGCCTTGCCCTGGGGGATCCGCTGCCATGACCCCGGCGCCATGGCGCGCATCCCCGTGGCGGCAGTGACGGCCCGTCTCCGGGCGGTATTGGATTGATTCAGGAGCCGCTGCAGGGGGGATTGACGGGGACGTTGTCGGTGGGTCGCTCGGCGACGCGGAAGACCCACTCCACCCCTCCTCCCGGTTCGAGGTTGCCGGTGAGGGAGGCGCCGGTGAAGATGGCCAGGTTGCGCACCGGCTCCAGACCGTAGGTGCCGTTGGTGTCGCCCCCCGCGTCCTGGAGGACGACGCGCAGGACGTGGCTGCTGCCGGGCGGCAATTGGAAGGCGAACTCCCGGTAGGGCTCGCCCCCGTCGCTGGCCTGGAAGCTGCCCTGATAGACGCCGTCCAGATAGAGGGCGAGGGTGTCGTCCTTGATCGAGCCCGCGTCGCACAGGCGGAAGGCGACATTGGCTCGGCTCACCCGCAACTGCGCCACCTCGGGGGAGGTGAACGTCGCGTCCAACCACTCCCCTTGCCCGTCGGCCACCTGCAGGCGCAGGCGGTAGTCCCCCGGGGGGAGGTCCGGAGGCAGCGTGACGGTGACGCGCTCCGGAGCGGTGGTGGCGACGGCGAGGGGATATTCGTCGTCCGCCGCATCGATGAGGGTGAGGCGCAGGTCCGCGGGGCGGGCGGGAAAGGCGCGCCCGAAGATCTCCAGCTCGCCGCCGGGGACGGCCCGCTCGGTCCCCAGGGCGGTGATCTGGGGTGCGGGCAGGAGGATGATCTCGAGGGAGCCGAGGACCGTCTCGCCGCCGTCTTCCCGCGGCTGGTGCACACGCACGCGCAGGACGGTCTCGCCCTCCTCTCCGGTAAGGAAGGCGGGCAGGCGTACGGTGAGCGACCGCTGATCCACCGCCAGGGTGTTTGCCGCCAGGGTCCAATCCTGCCCGCCGCGGCTCACCACCACGGTGGGCGGGCGACGTTCACGGTACCCGAGGAGGTCCCGCTCGACCACCCGCAGGCCGCGCCCGAAGAGGGTCAAGCGCTGGTCGCCGCCGCCGAGGCGCAGGGCGCCGGGAACGATGGCGCGCAGCTCGGGGGGGAAGCGGATGTCGAAGACGCGCCGCGCCGGGGCCGTTTCCAGGGCCTCGGCCAATTGCGCCAGGGGGCCGACGCCGGCGGCCAGGGCCTGTCCCTGCAGCTCCAGCAGGAAGGCCAGGCGCAACCGCGCCCAGGGGAGCTCCGGCGCCCCCGCCAGGAGGGCGTCCAAGTCACCGTTGCGGGCGGCCCCGGCCAAGTCCGCCACGAGATCCGCGAGGGCGGCGCGGGGCGCGCCCTCCCAGGCGCGCGCCAGGGTCCGGTCTAGGGCGGCTTCGGCCACTGACGGCAGGCGCCGGGCGAGGGCGCCGTCACCTTCCACCTGCCACAGGGCGAAGGCCGGCCACAGGGCGCGGGCGGCGGCGGTGATCCAGGCCTGCCGCCACAGGGGCGGATCGAGGGTGGCGCTCGCCGCGGTCGAGGCCGGGGTGGCGAGAACGGCGTTGCCGCTCTGGCCGTCCACCCCGGGCACCACCCACGTCCCCGGCCGCCAGAGCACCCCCTCCGCCCGTGCCGCCACCAGCCGATGGCCGTCCCGGTCCCGGTAGGCGAGGACGGCGGGTAGGCCGGTGTCGTTGCGGGCGGCGAGGACCAATTCCCCCTGGGACCGGGCGACGAAGGCGCTCAGCTCGCCGCTGGGCTCCTCGCACCGGGCGTGTTCCCGCAGCGCGTCGAGGAAGCCCTGGAGGTCGTCGGGCGTGGCGGG
>WFVN01000080.1 GCA_015491615.1 Gammaproteobacteria bacterium | reverse complement strand
GGACTCCTCCAATGAGACCAGCTTCTACGGCCCGGTGAAGAACCCTTGGGACGAGACGCGCGTGCCCGGCGGCTCCTCCGGCGGCCGCCAGGCGCTCCACCACGGTGGCGTCGTAGGGGGCGACGAAGTTGTCCAGCATGCGCGAGGCACAGGAGGTCTTCACGCCGTCGGTGCAGAAGATGTCCTTGTGCACCAGGGGCAGACCGTCCAGGGGGCCCTGGGTCTCGCCGCGGGCGCGGCGCGCATCGGCGGCCCGAGCCTGCGCCAGGGCGAGTTCCTCAGTGACGGTGACGAGGCTGTTGAGGCGCCCGTCCAGGGCGCGGATGCGGTCCAGGTAGGCGCGCGCGAGTTCTTCGCTGGAGTAGTCGCCGGCCGCCAGGGCGCGGGCGTGTTCGGCGAGGGTCTTGTCGATCATGGGGATCCGGTCCTCGTGTGCCCCGCCGGGCGGCGGGCGTGGTCCCTAAAAATTCGATTCGGCATGAACATTGCTGCATGATACCGGGACGGTGAACGATCGCCTGTTGCCCCGCTCTATTCGATGACCTTGGGCACCAGGTAGAGTCCGTCCGCCACCGCCGGCGCCAGGGCCTGGAACGCCTCCCGCCGATTCGTCTCGGTGACTTCGTCGGGACGCAGGCGCTGGGGCAGGTCCTGGGGATGGGCCATGGGCTCGATGCCTTCGGTGTCCACCGCCTGCATCCGTTCCACCAGGCGGAGGATATTGGAGAGGTCCTCGGCATAGGCGGGGACCTGTGCCTCGTCGATGGCCAGACGGGCTAGAAAGGCGATGCGCCCGACGTCGCTGCGGCTCAAGGACATGGTCGTTCTCGCGTCAAGTTTAAGGGGCGGGAAGGCGGCAAAACTTATCACAGTTGCCACCTTGCCCAAACCCCTGAACAAGGGAGTACAATTCCCTTCGCCCAATACACCATCAAGGATTGACCACCATCATGTTCGGACGTCTCAGAGGCATCTTCTCCAACGATCTCTCCATCGATCTGGGCACCGCCAACACGCTCATCTATGTGCGCGGCAAGGGCATCGTCCTGGCAGAACCCTCGGTGGTCGCCATCCGCCAGGATCGCGGACCGGGCGGCCCCAAGGCGGTGGCCGCGGTGGGCGCCGAGGCCAAGCGCATGCTCGGTCGCACGCCCGGCAACATCACCGCCATCCGGCCCTTGAAGGACGGCGTCATCGCCGACTTCACCATCACCGAGAAGATGCTCCAGCACTTCATCCTGAAGGTGCACGAGACGCGATTCTTCCGCCCCAGCCCGCGGGTGCTCATCTGCGTACCCTGTGGTTCCACCCAGGTGGAGCGGCGCGCCATCCGCGAATCGGCCGCCGGCGCCGGGGCGCGCGAGGTGTATCTCATCGAGGAACCCATGGCGGCGGCCATCGGCGCGGGCATGCCCATCGGCGAGGCCTCCGGCTCGATGGTGGTGGACATCGGCGGCGGCACCACCGAGGTGGCGGTCATGTCCCTGAACGGCATCGTCTATTCCGCCTCCGTGCGCATCGGCGGCGACCGTTTCGACGAGGCCATCATCAACTACGTGCGACGCAATTACGGCACCCTCATCGGCGACGCCACCGCCGAACGCGTCAAACAAGAGATCGGCTCCGCCTATCCCTCCGACGAGATCCGTGAGATCGAGGTACGCGGGCGCAATCTGGCCGAGGGCGTGCCGCGCAGCTTCACCCTCAACAGCAACGAGATCCTGGAGGCCCTGCAGGAACCGTTGGCGGGGATCGTCTCGGCGGTCAAGTCGGCCCTGGAACAGACGCCTCCGGAACTGGGCTCGGACATCGCCGAGCGGGGCATGGTGCTCACCGGCGGCGGCGCCCTGCTGCGCGACCTGGACCGCCTCCTCATGGAGGAGACTGGCCTGCCGGTGATCGTCGCGGAGGACCCGCTCACCTGCGTCGCCCGCGGCGGCGGGCGGGCCCTGGAGATGATGGACGAACACGCGGGAGAGATCTTCTCCGTCGAGTAAGCGGCGGTGGGCCGGCAGGTCGCCGGCCGGGTCCGCGGGAGGGCGACCATCAAGTCATTGTTCACCTACAGTCAGGCCACCGCCCTGCGCCTGCTGTTGCTCGTCCTGCTGTCCATGGCCCTCATGACCCTGGACCATCGGGGCAACTATCTGGAACGGGTGCGTGCCTTGGTGGCGACTCTCGTCTATCCCGTCCAGGCTCTCGTCCACTTGCCCGTGTCCGCCGGTAGCTGGCTGGGGGAAAACCTGGCCAGCCGCGAGACCCTGTTGGAAGAAAACACCCGCCTGCGCAGCCAAAACGCCATCCTCAAGGGCCAGTTGCAGAAGCTCATCTCCCTGGAGCTGGAGAACATGCGCCTGCGCAAACTGCTGGACTCCTCCCAACAGGTGGGCGAACGGGTGCTGGTGGCGGAGCTGGTGGCGGTGGACCTGGACCCCTTCACCCGCCAGGTGCTGATCAACAAGGGCAGCCTCAACGACGTCTATCGCGGCCAGCCGGTGTTGGATGCCGAGGGGGTGTTCGGACAGGTGGTGCACGTGGCCCCTCTCACCAGCGTCGTCCTCCTCATCTCCGACCCCTCCCATGCCCTGCCGGTGCAGGTGGCCCGCAACGGCCTGCGCGCCATCGCCGAGGGCACCGGCGACGACACCCGCCTGGCCCTGCGCCACATCCCCAACAATGCCGACATCCGCGTGGGCGATCTGCTCACCACCTCCGGCCTGGGGGGGGTGTTCCCGACCGGCTACCCGGTGGCCGAGGTGGCCGAGGTGCGGCCCGACAACACACAACCCTACGCCACCGTCGTCGCCACCCCCCTGGCCCATCTGGACCGGGCGCGGGAGGTGCTCCTGGTGTGGCCGGACGACCCCGCCGCCGGCCTCCCCGACCCGATCGCGGAGGACGACCGATGAGGAAAAAGGGGCCGCGCGGCGGCAAGACCATCCTCTTCACCTTCATCGTCGCCCTTGCCCTGGCCACCGTGCCCCTGCCCGACTGGGCACGCCCCTTCCGCCCCGAGTGGGTGGCCCTGGTCCTGGCCTACTGGTGCATCGCCCTGCCCACCCGGGTGAACGTGGGGATGGGCTGGTTGGCGGGGCTGACGGTGGACGTGCTCGAAGGCACCCTCCTCGGCCAGCACGCCCTCGCTTACGCGGTGTTCGCCTATGCCTGCGTGCGCGTGCACCGGCAACTGCGCGTCTATCCCCTGTGGCAGCAGGGCCTCGCCATGTGCGTGCTGGTGGCGCTGGAGCTGCTGCTCGTGTTTTGGATCGACGGCATCATCGGCCGTCCGCCCGGGACGTTCCTGTTCTGGGCACCGGCCCTCACCAGCGCCCTCATCTGGCCCTGGGTGTTCATCGTCCTGCGGGACCTGCGCCGCCGCTTCTCAGTTTCCTGAAAGATGGAACACCTGGAGCTCAAAGATCCGCAGCGCGAACAGCGTCTGTTCACGCGCCGCCTGATCGTCGCGGTGGTGGCGGTGTTCCTGCTCATGGGGGCGTTGGTGGCGCGCATGGTCTATCTGCAGGTGTTCAACTACGACCACTACGCCACTCTCTCCCAGAACAACCGCGTCGCCATCCTCCCCCTGCCCCCCACCCGCGGCCTCATCTACGACCGGGAAGGGCGGGTGCTGGCGGAGAACATCCCCTCCTTCACCCTGGAGATCGTGCCCGAGAAGGTCCCGGACCTGGAGGACACCCTGCAACGCCTGGGGCGACTGGTACGCCTCACCGAGGAAGATCTGAAGCGCTTCCACAAACGCCTGCGGCGCAATTCTGCCTTCAAGGCGGTGCCCCTGCGCTTCCGTCTCAGCGAACAGGAAGTGGCGCGGGTAGAGGCGCGCCGCTACCAGTTCCCCGGCGTGCAGGTCTCCTCCGAACTGGTGCGCCACTACCCCTACGGCGCCCTGGCGGTGCACGCCATCGGTTACGTGGGGCAGATCAACGAGGCCGAGCTGGCCAAGCTGGACGCCTCCAACTACAAGGGCACGCGACGCATCGGCAAGACCGGCATCGAGCGCTACTACGAGGCCCTCCTGCACGGGACGGTGGGCCTGCGGCGGGTGGAGACCAACGCCCAGGGACGCATCATCCGTACCCTGGAGCGCATCCCGCCCATCCCCGGGCGCCACATCTATCTGTCCCTGGACGCGCGCGTGCAAGCGGCGGCGGAGGCCGCCCTGGGCGAACGGCGCGGTTCGGTGGTCGCCCTCGACCCGCGCAACGGCGAGGTCCTGGCCATCGCCAGCCGTCCCGGTTACGATCCCAATCCCTTCGTCACCGGCATCGACGGCAAGACTTACCGGCAATTGGCCAGCTCCCCCGACCGGCCCCTCTTCGACCGTGCCCTGCGGGGCCGTTACCCGCCCGGTTCCACCATCAAGCCCCTCATCGGCCTGGCCGGACTGGAATTCGGCATCGTCGCCCCCGCCCACCGCCTCTACTGCCCCGGCTGGTACATGCTCAAGAACGACGACCACCGCTACCGGGACTGGAAGAAGACCGGCCACGGCCCCACCGATCTCAACAAGGCCATCCGCGAATCGTGCGACGTCTATTTCTACGACCTGGCCCTGAACCTGGGCATCGACCGCATCTCCAGCTATCTGGGACAGTTCGGCCTCGGCCGTCCCACCGGCATCGACCTGCACGGCGAAGCGGGAGGATTGTTACCGTCCCGGGCCTGGAAACGGCGCGTGAAACGCCAGCCCTGGTACCCCGGTGAGACCGTCATCACCGGCATCGGCCAGGGGTTCAACCTCACCACCCCCTTGCAATTGGCCGTCGCCACCGGGGTCCTCGCCACTTACGGGCTGCGCTTCCAGCCGCAATTGGCGCGCGCCTTCCGCGATCCGACCAGCGACCATCTCCTGTACATCGAACCGCAGCTCACCACCATCGTCCCAGTGGTGGAGAAGTCCCACTGGGACTACGTCATCCGTGCCATGCGCGAGGTCGTCCACCACCGCCATGGCACCGCCCACAATATCGAGCAGGGCGTAAGTTACACCATCGCCGGCAAGACCGGCACGGCACAGGTCTTCTCCATCGCCCAGGACGCCGAGTACAACGAAGAAGAGGTGGCCGAGCACCTGCGCGATCACGCCCTGTTCGTCGCCTTCGCGCCGCTGGAGAATCCCCGCGTGGTGGTGGCGGTGGTGGTGGAGAACGGCGGCTCCGGGGGGACCACCGCCGCACCCATCGCCCGCGCCATCCTGGACAGCGTCTTGCTAGGAGATCGCCCATGAATCTGGGTTTGGACAGTTATCTGGGCCAGCGGGAACCCGCCCGCGGCGTCTTTTCCCTGCGCCGCTGGCATCTGGACTGGCCCCTGCTGCTCTCTCTGTTGGTCCTCACCGGCTCCGGCCTGCTCATCCTCTACAGCGCCACCGGAGAGAGCTGGGACATGATGGGCCGGCAGCTCACCCGTCTGGCCATTGCCTACCTGGTGATGATCGCGGTGGCGCAAATCCCGCCCCAAACGCTGCTCCACTGGGCGCCCTGGGTATTCGCCGCCGGCATCGTACTGCTCGCCGCCGTACCCATCTTCGGCGACGTGGGCAAGGGGGCGCGCCGCTGGTTGGACTTGGGCCTGTTCCGTTTCCAACCCTCGGAAATGATGAAGATCGTGGTCCCCATGATGGTGGCCTGGTACCTGTCCGCCAAGCCCATGCCGCCGCGTCCGCACCACGTCCTCGTCGCCCTCGTCCTGACCGCCCTGCCCATGGGCCTCATCGTCATCCAACCGGACCTGGGCACTGCCCTGCTCATCGGCGCCGCCGGCGTCTTCGTGATCCTCCTCACCGGCATCAGTTGGCGCTATCTGGCCGGCTTCACCGTCTTCGTCGCCGCCGCCGCGCCGTTGGCCTGGTTCTATTTCATGCACGATTACCAGCGCCAGCGAGTGCTCACCTTCCTCAATCCGGAGAGCGACCCCCTGGGCGCCGGCTATCACATCATCCAATCCAAGATCGCCATCGGCTCCGGAGGGGTGTGGGGCAAAGGCTGGCTGAACGGCACCCAGTCGCAATTGGACTTCCTCCCCGAGCGTTCCACCGATTTCATCTTCTCCGTCTTCGCGGAGGAATTCGGTCTGGTGGGGGTGATCGTCCTGTTCGTCCTCTACCTGCTGGTGATCCTCCGGGGGCTGTACATCGCCAGTCAGGCCCAGGACTGCTTCACCCGCCTTCTCGCCGGCAGCCTCACCCTCACCTTCTTCGTCTATCTGTTCGTCAACGTGGGGATGGTTTCCGGCCTCTTGCCGGTGGTGGGCATTCCCTTGCCCCTGGTGAGCTACGGCGGCACCTCCATGGTGACCCTCATGGCCGGCTTTGGCATCCTCATGTCCATCCACACCCACCGTCGTCTCATCACCCACTGAAGGAGTCGCCATGCGCACCCGTCTCGTCTTTCTCTCCCTCCTACTGGGGAGCCACGCACTGCAGGCCGCCGGCGTGCTGGAGCGCCCGGAGATGCACCGCTTTCTCGACCGCATGGTGAGCGAGCACGGCATTCCCCGCGCCGAGCTGGAGACCCTGTTCGTCCAAGTGGAGACCGACCCGCGGGTCATCGAGCGCATCACCCGCCCGGCGGAAGCGCTCCCCTGGTATCGTTACCGGCGAATTTTCATTACCGAGGCCCGCATCCGCGAGGGGGTCGCCTTCTGGAACCGCCACGCCGACACCCTCGCCCGCGCCGAACGCGAATATGGCGTGCCGCCGGAGATCGTCACCGCCGTCATCGGGGTGGAGACCCACTACGGGCGCCACCGGGGCGGTTTCCCGGTCATCACCGCCCTCACCACCCTGGGACTGGACTATCCCCGTCGCAGCCGTTTCTTTCTACGCGAACTGGAGGAATTCCTCCTCCTCGCCCGCAGCGAGGGACTGGACCCCCTGGGAGTGATGGGCTCCTACGCCGGGGCCATGGGCCAACCCCAATTCATCGCTTCCAGCTACCGCCGTTACGCGGTGGACTTCAATGGCGACGGGGTGCGCGACCTGTTCGATGACACCGAGGACGCCATCGGTTCGGTGGCCAACTACCTCCGCCTCCATGGTTGGCGCCCGAAAGAGGCCGTGGCCTTCCCGGCGCAGGTGAGTGGACCGGGGGCCAAGACACTGGCGCAGGCTGGATACAAACCCCACCTCCCCGCCGCGCGCCTGGAGGAGTACGGCGTGCGCCCGGTCGCCCCCCTGCCCGCCGACGTGCGCGTCGCCCTGGTGGCCCTGGAACAACCCGATGACCGAAGGGAACACTGGGTGGTACTGCCCAACTTCTACGTCATCACCCGCTACAACCACAGCCCTTTGTACGCCATGGCCGTGTACCAACTGGCCGAGGCCATCGCCCGCGGTTTCAAAGCGTCACCGGCCCGGGTCGCTGTCAGCGATTGACGACATGGCGCCGCGCACGGCCTTTGCATACAATCCTCCGCCATGAACCGACGCCTTGTGCTGATCCCTTTCCTGC
>WFVN01000079.1 GCA_015491615.1 Gammaproteobacteria bacterium | reverse complement strand
GTCCACCACCGCCGAGCTGGAGGCCGTCTTCCAACGTCACGGCTACCGCTGGCCCCTGCAACCCGGGGGCGCCATCCCGCCCCTTGAGGTGCGTCGACTGCCGCGGGACCTGCCCCAAACAGAGGACATGACCCGACGCAAAGGGCTGTTCGTGCGCATCGTCCTTCCCCTGGCCCTGCTGGAGAATCAACGGCTGCTGGAACAACGGCGGCTGGCGCGCCTGTTCCTGCGCTATCCGCGCGAGCGCCTGGGGCCGGCCTACCGGGACTGGCTGTCGCGCCTGATGGACGAGTACCGCGTGCCCAAGGGGGACTTCGCGCGCCGCGGCGAGACCCTCCTGCGCCGCTTGGATGCCGTGCCGGTGCCCCTGGTAGTGGCGCAGGCGGCCATGGAATCGGGCTGGGGCACCTCCCGCTTCGCCCTCGAGGGCAACGCCCTGTTCGGCCAGTGGACCTGGGACGGCGAGGGCCTGCGCCCCTCCAAGGCGGGCCCGGACGCCACCCACAGGGTACGCGCCTTTCCCGACCTGCGCGCCTCGGTGCGCGCCTATCTACACAATCTCAACACCGGCCACGCCTACCGCCACTTCCGCGACCTGCGCGCCCGCCTGCGTGCCGAAGGGCGGCCCCTGGACGCGGTCCTCCTGGCCCAGGGGCTGGAGCGCTATTCGGCCCGGGGCATGGCCTACGTGACGGAACTGCAACGCATGTTGCGACGCCCGGAACTGGCCGTGCTGGAGCGGGTCAGCCTCCTTCCGGCAGGGCCGGTCGCACCCACTCCTGGCTGAGCCAGCGCCAGCGTCCCGACGGGGTGGGCACGGTGCAATTGTAACGACTGCGCCGCCCCGCCAGGGGCGCCGGGGCGCGAGTCTCGAACACCCGCCCCGCCTCCGTCCAGCGTACCGGGATGCGTCCCTGGCCGGAGGCGTAGCAGGCCAGTTCCCGCCAACGGGGCAGGGACTTGGCCACCGCCACCTCCCAGCGCGGCCGGGTCTCGTTCCAAAGCACCGGATCCCAGGGGCGCATCCGGGCCACCGGGAAGGGCAGGGTGGCGGCCTTGAGGAGGAAGTCGTCCAGGGCCGCGAAGCGACCGGCGGCCGGGTAGCGGGGCAGGGCGCGGCGGTCCGAATCGACGCCCATGGCACCCGACTGCTGGCCGAATCCCACCAGCCCCAGCGAGCGCACCAGCGCCGCCAGGGGGGCGCTGTACTCCCCGTAGGGATAGGCGAACCAGGGCCCGACCGAATCCCCCAGCTCCGCCTCCAGGCGCGCCTGGGCGTGGCGGATGTCCTCCCGCACGCGCGCCGCCCAGGCCGCCTCGTCCTCCCCCGGGCGACGTTCCAGCAAGTGACGGTGGTAGGTGGAATGGTTGCCGAAGCTCGCCCCCGCGGCGGCCATCTCCCGCAGTTGTTCCCAGGTCATGAAACCCCGCCGGCGCCGATCAACCGGCTCGGTGGCCACGAACACGGTGAATGGCAAGGCCCGCTCGCGGAGGATGGGGAAGGCATGTTCGTAGACGCTGGCGTAGGCGTCGTCGATGGTGATCGCCACCACCTTGTCGGGCAGGGGGCCGCCGGCCTCCAGGCGCGCGAGGATGCGCCCCAGGGGCCAGACCTGGAACCCCCGCTCGGCGAGGGCGTCCAACTGCGCCGCGAACCGCTCCGGCTGGATGTTGGTGCTGGGCAACTCCGGTTCCCCGAAGCGGTGGTAGATGAAGGCCACCGCGTGCGGCTCCGCCGCCACCGCCCCCGTCCCGGCGAGGGACAGGAGGCACACCATTCGGTGGACAGCCCGTGCCCCCCTTCGTATGCTTGCCCTCCGACCGGAACCAGGAGCAGCAACGAAGATGCCCGAGACCACCATCGCGGCCCTCGTCAGCTTCGCCGTCATGCTCGTGGCCATGAGTCTCCACCGCCTGCGCGCCCTGCATGTGTCGGTCATGGCGCTCATCGTGCTGTTCGATCTGCTCATGCCCGTCTATCTCTATCTCAACCGGGATTGGTACGGTCGTTTCATCGAACAGGGAGACATCTTCTCCTTCCTGGTGTGGATGCACCTGGGGCTGGTCATCACCCTGTTCTTCCTCTACTTCCTCCAGTTCCAGAGCGGTCGGCGCCTGCTGCGGGACGAGAAGGCGGCGCGCCCGGATCACCGCAACAACGCCCGTGCCCTACTCGCCACTCGCGCCTTGGTCATCCTCACCGGCGCCTTGTTGTACGTCCCCGAATGAAAAAGGGCCCGCCGCGCCGGACACGCGGTGGGCCCTTTTCCATCGACGGCACGCGTTTACTTCTTGGCCTTGCGCGACTTCTCGATGAGATCGTGGATCATGGGGGTGAGCACCAGCTCCATGGCGAAGCCCATCTTGCCCCCCGGCACGACGATGGTGTTGCGCCGCGACATGAAGGAGTCCTTGAGCATGCTCAGCAGGTAGTGGAAGTCCACTTTCTCCGGTTGGCTGAAGCGGATCACCACGAAGCTCTCGTCCGGGGTGGGAATGTCGCGGGCGATGAACGGGTTGGAGGTATCCACCGTGGGCACGCGCTGGAAGTTCACGTGCGTGCGGGAGAACTGCGGGGTGATGTAGTGGACGTAGTCGGGCATGCGCCGGAGGATGGTGTCGACGATGGCCTCCGGGCTGTAGCCGCGCTCGGCGGCGTCGCGGTGGATCTTCTGGATCCACTCCAGGTTGACGATGGGGGTCACGCCCACCAGTAGGTCCACGTACTGGGCCACGTTCACGTCCTCGGTGACCACCCCGCCGTGCAGGCCTTCGTAGAACAGCAGGTCGGTGTCGGGGGGGATGTCTTCCCAGGGGGTGAACTCGCCGGGGCCCAGGCCCAGCTCCTTGTAAGGCTCGGCCTCCTCGTAGCTGTGCAGGTACTTGCGCACCTTGCCGGTACCCGATTCGCTGTAGTTGCGGAACAGGGCCTCCAGCTTGTCGAACAAGTTACCCTCGGGGCCGAAGTGGCTGATGATTCTGCCTTCCGCCTGCGCCTTGGCGATGGCTTCCTTCATCTCCTGGCGGTTGTAGCGGTGGAAGCTGTCGCCCTCCACCACCACCGGCTTGATGCCCTCGCGACGAAAGATGTGCTCGAAGGCGCGCTTGACGGTGGTGGTGCCGGCGCCGGAAGAACCGGTGACGGCGATGATGGGATGTTTCTCGGACATGCGTGTCTCCTCGAGAGGCTGTGACGAAACCAGGGGCCCGAACGCCCCCTCGGGGGCGCGAAATCACCGTAGATGGGTGGGATCCGGGCGACAAGTGCGGCGATTATAAACCAAACGGGCGCATTTCTCTCTTTCCCCCTGTGCCATAATCCGGCGCCATGACCACCGCTCCCCGCCATGTGGCCCTGCTGCGCCTCTCCGCCCTCGGCGACGTGTGTCAGGCCGTCCCCGCCCTGCGCGCCCTGCAGGCGGCCTGGCCGCACACACGCTTCACCTGGATCGCCGGTCGCATCGAGGCGGCCCTGCTCGAGTGCGTCTCCGGGGTGACGGTGGCGACCTACGACAAGCGCACGGGCCTGTCCGGCATGGGGCGCCTGTGCCGGACGCTGCCCCGTTTCGATCTCCTCCTGCACTTGCAGACCTCGGCCCGCTCCAATCTCCTCTCCCTCGTCGCCGTGCGGGCGCGGGAGAAAGTCGGGCTGGGGCGTCCGGTCGCGCGCGAGGGCCACGCCCTGGTGGTGGACCGCCAAGCCCCCCTGCCCCCCCGCGCCCACGCGGTGGACGCCTACCTGGCGGTGGTGCGCGCCCTGGGCGTCGAACCCGGGCCGGCGCGCTGGGATCTGGCGGTGCCGGAGGCGGCCCGCGCCTGGGCGGCGGCGCGGCTCCCCGGCGATCCCTGGCTGGCCGTCAACCCCAGCGCCAGCCCCTCCCGCCGGGTGCACCGCGAATGGCCCCTGGAGCGCATGGCGCAGGTCATGGACTGGGCGGCGGGCGCGGGAGAAAGTCGGGCTGGGGCGTCCGGTCGCGCGCGAG
>WFVN01000078.1 GCA_015491615.1 Gammaproteobacteria bacterium | reverse complement strand
CTCTACACCGTTGCCCACCCAGTCCCTCACCCTGTCTTCCCCCGCCGGCGGACGTCCCAGTTCCTCCAGTGTACGATCCACGGCCCAGGCCAGGTCGGGGACGCTGTCTACCAGGGTGCCGTCCAGGTCGATAAGAACGAGGCGGGGTTTTCCGAGCATGCGAGGCGTTGTTTCTTGAAAGTGGCCGCACATTGGACCACAACGATCCGCAAAAGAAAACGGGGCCAGCACGGCCCCGTTTCCACGTTGCGACGGTGTCGAACGGTGGTCAGAATTTGACGCGCAGGCCACCCACGATGAGTGAGTCGTCCTTCACGTTGGTCTCGGGATTGACGTAGTTGTCGCCGCCGGAGACGCTGGCCCACCCGGCGTACACGTTCACCTTTTTGCCCAACTCGTGGTCCAGGGCCACGGCGAGAGCGGTGTGATCGTCTTTGGCGCCGGCGGTGGATTCGGCTTGGGAGCCGAAAGTGACGATGAAGGCGGTCTTGCCCAAGGCGTAACTCGCGTTCAGGAACAAAGTGTCGCCGCCGTAGCCCAGGCCGTCGTCGAGGATTTCGTACTGGGCGCCGATGCTGATGTCACCCATGGTGTAGCCGCCGCCGAACTTCATGGCGGTGGCGCTCTTGTTGTCAGAGTTGATGTAGTCGAAGTACGCCTTCACCGGACCGCTCTTGTAATGCACGCCCAGGCCCATGGTGTTGCCGGCGCCTTCGTTCAACTGGTAGTTGGCCACCACCTTGGCTCCGGCGATGCGGGGGGAATCGTAGCGGACGGTGTTGGTGGAACGACCGCGATCGGGGCCGGCGCCGGAATGCAGTTCGGACTGGATGTCCAGGAAACCACGTCCTTCCAGTGGGGTCCGGTACAGGGGATCCACCGTCTTGCCGCTGGACTTGTAGCTGGTGGACATGCTACCGATGCGGACGGTGCCATATTCCTTGGAGGACAGGCCCAGCCACTGGTCACGGTCGATGAGAGCGCCGTTGTCGCCGGCTTGGATCTTTTTACCGTTGCGCTCGGTGGGGTCCACCTGGAATTCCAGCTTGTAGATGCCCTTCAGACCATGGTCCAGATCCATGGAGCCCTTCACGCCGATGGCGGAGGTGTTGGAGCCCATGGTGAGTTCGGTATTGCTGTCGCTGTATTTGGCGAGATAGAGATTGGCGACGCCGTAGACCTTGGGGCCATCGGCCTGGGCGGCGACGGGGGCGGCCAAAACGGCGGCCACGGCCAGAGCGGTCAGCTTTTTGTTCATCCTCAACTCCCTCTTGTGTGTTTATGGGTTGGCAACTAAAGACCAACGCCATTTATAGCAGCATTGGACCTGAATGCAACAACTAAAATTAACCCGATCTGAAGTGTTGCGAATTTACAACAAAACGAGCGGAATCGTGGTTTACGACGCTGGCTCAGGGCGCGTCCGGCTCTCGATCCCGATTCGGCGGTCCATCCCTTGCATCCCACCGCCCATGGACCGCTCTTTCCTGCACAGGGCCTTGACGCTCTACGGTCAGGGGCGATTCGATATCGCCGCGGATCTTTGCCGTCGCCACTTGGCGAAGGAGCCGGATTCGCCGGAAGTCGCCCTTCTCCTGGGTGAATCCCTTCTTGCCATGGAACGGCCGCGGGAGGCCGTGGAAATCTTGTGGCCCGCCTTCGCCCGCCATTCCCTTGACGCTCGATTGGAGACCGCCCTGGGAGCGGCCCATTTGGCCCTCGGTCACCTGCAAGCGGCCATCACCCATTTCCAGCACGTCCTCCAGCGGCATCCCAGCGCCAATGCTTGGTACCAACTGGGACGGGCCCGGGAACGTCAGGGCCGGCGGCGCGAGGCCTGCGCCGCTTGGGCCCAGGCCCTCGCCCTGGACTCCGAGCATCTTCCCAGTCTCGAGGCTCTGGGTCGTTGCTACCTGGAGGACGGCGACGCTGCCGGCGCCGAGCTCTGCTACCGCCGTGCTTTGGCGCAGGCCCCGGACAACCTCGCCTTGCGCAATGGCCTGGCTCTGGCCCTGGAGGCCCAGGGCCGTTTCGAGGCCGCCCTCACCTGTCTCTGGCCCCTGCGCCATCTGGCCGACCGGGAACCCCGCCTGGCCAACGACCTGGGCCTGCTACACCAATACCTGGGCCTGTTGCAGGCGGCGCGGGGGTGGTATCGTCTGGCCCTGGACCGGGCTCCCGAGGCACGCGAGATCGAGTGGAATCTGGCCCTGTGCCTGTTGCAGTCGGGTGATTTCGACGAGGGCTGGCGGCGCTTCGAGGCGCGCTGGGACCTGCCCGGCTTCCGCGAGCAGCGGCGGCGCTTTCCCACTCCGCCCTGGGACGGCCGCCCCCTCGACGGCGAGACCCTGCTTCTGCACGCCGAACAGGGGTTCGGCGATACCCTCCAGTTCGTGCGTCTCGCCCCCCTTGCCGCCACCCGCGGGGCGCGCGTGGTGTTGGAATGCCAGCCGTCCCTGGTCCCCCTCCTGGCGGGCATGGACGGCATCGCGGCGGTGATCCCCCGCGGCGCTCCCTTGCCCTCCTACCAGCATCACTGTCCCCTCATGGGTCTGCCCCGTGCCCTCGGCCTAACCCTGGAGCAGCTTCCCGCCGCTCCCATCCCCTACCTGTACGCCGATCCCGGGCGCCGGGCCCGCTGGCGGCAGCGCCTGCCGCCCCGCGACGGTCGCCCGCGGGTGGGGGTGGTGTGGGCCGGCAGTCCCCTTCGTCACGATCCGGTCACGCGCCGTATCGGCCGCCGCCGTCGTTTGCCCCTGGAACATCTCCTGCCCCTCTTGGAGCGGGACGACGTGTGCTGGATCAGCCTCCAGCGGGGCGAAGTCGCGGTGCGCGCCCAGTCTCTCCTGGCGCGTCTCGGGGTGCATGCCATTGGTCCGGAGCTGGGCGATTTTGCCGATACCGCCGCAGTGGTGGCGGAATTGGACCTGGTGATCGCCGTGGACACCGCCGTCGTCCACTTGGCCGGGGCCATGGGGCGACCGGTGTGGGTCCTGTCCCCCTTCGACGCCTGTTGGCGCTGGCTGCACGGACGTGAGGACAGCCCCTGGTATCCCACCCTGCGCCTCCTGCGCCAGCCCTGCCCGGGGGACTGGAACACCCTCCTGCGCCGGGTGGCGCGGGAGCTGGACGCCTTCGCCGCCCATGCCGCCGCCCCCGCCTGAAGGACGAAAAAAGGCCCGCCGCCCCGTGGGGGCGCGGGCCTCGGGAAGGCACCGACAGTGGCGTCAGAAGCGGTACACCAGCGTCACCGCCGTCTCGTAGTCGGTGTTCTTGCTGCCGGGAGGGACCTCGGAGATGTTCTGCACAGTGAAGCTCACCTTCATGGACAGATTGCCCATCACTTGCGCGGACAGGGCGGTGATCGATTTGGTGATGGTGTTGCTCTCACCCGCCTCCACGGACAAGTCCTCGGTGAGTTGGGCGGTGTCGCTCAAGGCATAGCCAGCGGCGAGGTTCAGGCGCAGGACCATGTCGGTGCCCACGTCCTCGCCGCGGGGCTTGGATTGGCGGGCACCGAGGCCGGCTTCCCCGTCCATGGTCAACTTGCCGCCGCGCAACAGGGCATAGCCCAGGCCCACCGATTCGCTGAGCAGGTAGGGGATGCCGCTGAACCGGTCACGGACGCCGTCCACCAATCCATAGACGTAGGCCCGATCACCCAACTCGCGGCGGGTCTGGAGGGCGGCCGCGTAGCGCTCGGCGGAGGTGACGCCGTCATTCTTGGCGGACAGCACCTCGGCCTTGGCCGCGTGTTTCCAGCCTCCCATCTCGCGGGCCAGCTTGGCCTTGAGGTTGAGGGTGCTGGTTTCGGTGTTACCGCCGGTGGACACGAATCCCAGCTCCGCCTCTCCGGAATAGCCGCCGGCATGGGTGGCCAGGGGCACCGCCAGCACCCCGGCGAGGCAAACAGCGCGCATCAAACGAGTCACTTCGTTCATTCTTCCTTCTCTCTCCCAATGGAAAAAACGCCTGCTCGGTGGCAGGCGGCCAGGAGTGTATACTGGGATATCTGGCGCGGCACTACTCCCTTCAACCGACCCATGACCCCCGCCATCGGCTTCGTCTCCCTGGGCTGCCCCAAGGCCACCGTGGACTCCGAACGCATCCTCAGCCGCCTGCGCGCCGAGGGCTACGCCATCGTTCCCGACTACGAGAGCGCTGACCTGGTCATCGTCAACACCTGCGGCTTCATCGACGCGGCGGTGGAGGAATCCCTGGAGGCCATCGGCGAGGCCCTGGCGGAGAACGGCCGGGTCATCGTCACCGGCTGCCTGGGGGCGCGCGAGGCGATCATCCGCGCAGCCCACCCCAAGGTCCTGGCGGTCACCGGGCCGGATCAGATGGAGGCGGTGATGGCGGCGGTGCACCAGGCCCTGCCGCCGCCCCACGACCCCTTCGAGAGCCTCCTGCCCCCCGGCGGCCTGAAGCTCACCCCGCGCCACTATGCCTACGTGAAGATCGCCGAGGGCTGTAACCAGTCCTGCACCTTCTGCGTCATCCCCAGCATGCGCGGACCCTTGGTCAGCCGCCCCATCGGCGAGGTGCTCGACGAGGCCGAGGCCCTGGTCTCGGCCGGGGTGCGCGAGCTGCTGGTGGTGGCCCAGGACACCGCCGCCTACGGCGCCGACCTGCGCTACTGCACCGGCTTCTGGGGCGGGTGCCCCCTGCGCACGCGCATCGAATCCCTGGCGCGCGCCCTGGGGAGCCTGGGGGTCTGGGTGCGCCTCCACTACCTCTACCCCTACCCGCATTTGGACCGCCTGGTGGACCTCATGGCCGAGGGCCTGGTCCTCCCCTACCTGGACATGCCCCTGCAGCACGCCAGCGCGCGCATCCTCAAGGCCATGCGCCGCCCGGCCAATCAGGAGAACGTCCTGCGCCGCCTGGAGGACTGGCGCGCCCGCGTCCCCGAACTCACCGTGCGCAGCACCTTCATCGTCGGCTTCCCCGGCGAGACCGAGGACGACTTCGAACAGCTCCTGGGCTTCCTGCGCGCGGCACGCCTGGACCGGGTGGGCGCCTTCCCCTACTCGCCGGTGGAGGGGGCCGCCGCCAACGCCCTCCCCGGCGCCGTCCCCGAAGAAGTCAAGGAAGAACGCCTCGCCCGCCTCATGGCCCTGCAGGCGGAGATCTCCCGCGAGAAACTGGCCGCCACCGTCGGCCGGCGCCTCACCGTCCTGGTGGACGGCGTGATCGAGGACGGTCGGCGCCTCGCCCGCGGCCCCGGCGAGGCGCCGGAGATCGACGGCGTCATCCTGGTGGAAGGCAGCGAGGCCGCCTCGGGCGAGTTCATCGACGTGGAGATCACCGACGCCGACGCGCATGACCGCTACGCCCGCGCCCTCCCCTGAGATCCACCGCCGCGGGCCGTGGCTGGAGGCCCGCTTCACCGCCATGGGCGGTCCCGGGCGTATTTTCCTCCACCATCCCGGCGACGGTGGCGGCGACCGCCTCCAGGCCGCCCTGGCGGAGATCCGTCGCATCGAGGCCAAATTCAGCCGCTTCCGGCGCGACAGCGTCGTCGGTCGCATCAACGCCGGCGCCGGCGCCTGGATCACGGTGGACGAGGAGACTGCCGACCTCCTCGACTACGCCGCCACCTGCCACCGCCTCTCCGACGGCCTGTTCGACATCACCGCCGGCCTCCTCGCCCGCACCTGGCCCATCCACGGTCAGCGCCGCCCGCCGCCCCCCGAGGCCGTCGCCGAACTCCTCCCGCGGGTGGGTTGGCAGCGGGTGGACTGGCACCGTCCGCGCCTGCGTCTCGCCCCCGGCATGGCCATCGACCTGGGCGGCATCGGCAAAGAATACGCCGTGGACCGCGCCCTGGCCCGCCTCGAAGGTCATCCCGCCCTGGTGGAACTGGCCGGCGACCTGGCCGCCAACGCCCCCACCCCAGATGGTCCCTGGCCGGTGGCCCTGGCCGACCCGAACCACCCCGGCCGCACCCGCGCCCCCCTGCCCCTGACGTCTGGCGCCCTCGCCACCAGCGGCGACGCCGAGCGCAGCTTCACCTACCGGGGACGACGCTACAGCCACCTCCTCGACCCGCGCGACGGCCGCCCGGTGCGAGGCGCCCCCCGCTCCGTCACCGTCCACGCCCCCACCTGCCTGGAGGCGGGCACTCTGGCCACCCTCGCCATGCTCCATGGCGTGCATGCGGAGGCCTTCCTCGCCGCTCAGGGCCTGCCCCATTGGTGCCTGCGCGACGATGTGCCAGAATCGCGCCCTTTCCTCGGCGAGACGACATGGTGAACGGTGACGACAAGCGACGCGAAGCCCTTTTGCGGGCGCACGGCCCGGCGGTGTTTCTGGCCGGGCGCCTGGGCCTGGAGCGGGAGGGTTTGCGTCTTACCCCCACGGGGCATCTCGCCCCCACTCCTCATCCCGCTGCCTTGGGGAGCCCTCTCACCCACCCTTACATCACCACCGACTACGCCGAACCTCTCCTCGAGCTCATCACCCCCCCGCTGGACACGGAAACGGCCGCCCTGGCCTTTCTCGAGCGACTGCACCGGTTCGTTCACGTCCACTTGGGAGACGAACTCATCTGGCCCTACAGCATGCCTTGCTGCCCGGAGGACGAAGGAGCGGTCCCCCTGGCCCAATACGGTCGCTCCAACCTGGGTCTCATGAAGACCGTCTATCGCCACGGCCTGGGGCTACGCTACGGACGCAAGATGCAGATCATCGCCGGGGTCCATTTCAACTTCTCCATGGACGAGACCTTCTGGCGAGCTCTCCAGGCCCTGGAACGGGGTGACGCCGATCCGATCCGTTATCGATCCGAAGTCTATCTGGGACAATTGCGCAACTTGCAACGCCTGGGTTGGCTCATTCCCTACTTGTTCGGCGCCTCTCCCGCGGTGTGCCGCAACTTCATGGATGCCGCCAAGCTCGCCCGTCTCCAGCCCATCGCTCCGGACACCCTGGCCGAGCGTCACGCCACCTCTCTGCGGGTGGGCGACATCGGCTATCAGAACCGGCAGGAGTGCGCGAGCGGCTTCAAGGCCGTGTACAACGACCTGGACGGTTACATCGCCAATCTCACCCGCGCCATCACCACCCCCTGCGAGCACTATACCCGCCTGGGGGTGCGTGACGGCGATCGCTTTTTGCAACTCAACGATCACATCCTCCAGATCGAAAACGAGTACTATGCCAGCGTGCGCCCCAAGCCCCGCCTGGCCCACCCCCTGGAGATGCCGGTACGGGCCCTGGCCAGTCGCGGCGTGGCCTACGTGGAGCTACGCGCCCTCGACCTGGACCCCGACACTCCCATTGGTGTTACCCTCCCCACCCTCCGTTTCCTGCGCCTCCTCCTCCTCCATTGCCTGCTCGCCGATAGCCCGCCCATCGAGCCGGAGGAAGCGGCGTCCATCGACCGCAACCTCAATGCCGTCGCTCACCGCGGTCGCGCACCCGGTCTCGTCCTCGAGTCCGCGGATGGCCCCCGCTCCCTGCGTGATTGGGGGCTGGAGATCATCGAGCGTCTCGTTCCCTTGGCCCGCCTTCTCGATGCGTATCTGGGTGGTGCCGATTACCGAGCGGCCCTGGACCGACAAAGAGACAAACTGGTCGATCCCGACCGCACCCCTGCGGCGACCATCCTGAGGGAATTGGAAACGAGTGGGGAAGAGCTGGCCGAATGGGGTTTACGCCGGGCACGTGCCCACCATGCCGCCCTTTTGGCACGTCCGTTGGCGGAAGACGACCGGCGCATCTTCAATCGCGAGGCCGAGGCCAGCATCGCCCGCTCGGCGCGTCTGGAACGAGCGGAACAGCCCCCTTTCGAACGCTTCCTGAATCATTATTTCTCCCAGTTGGACGGATTCTCACCCGCCGCCTCAAGTTTTTCCTGAAGTGGTCGAACAAGAGGCAGGATTCGCGGACGCGCACCCATGCCCTTCACCCTCTACGGATCGGACCGTTACACCGCCCACGCCCCTCCCGAGCCGGCACGGGGACCACTGCCGGTACGGGCCACGAACGCCGCTCGACAGGTGAATGAGAGGGAACCCCGCGCCCGGACACCAACGGCGCGCGGTCGAAGCGCCATCGACCCACTAGAGAGTTACGCCCAGACGGCTCGTCCCGTCGAGCGCCAGCCGGCCCTCCATGCCCACCAGATCATGAGCACCCCGGTCACCACCCTCACGCCCGAGACCAGTCTCCTCGACGCTTGGGCCCTGTTCCGTAAGACCCGTTACCGCCACATCCCCATAGTGGACGACACCGGCCGCCTGGTGGGCATCGTCTCCGACCGTGACCTGCTCCGCTACGCCGCCGTCAACGGTCGCATTCCCCCTTACGACGGCGACAGCCCGGAGGCGCATACCCCCATCGCCACTCTCATGAAGCCGCGCGTCCTCACCGCTACTCCCGACACCGAGATCCGCCAGATCGCCCGCGTCCTCATCGAACAACACATCGGCGCCATGCCCATCATGGATTACGCTGGTCGCCTACGCGGTATCGTCACCCGCAGCGACATCCTCCGCGCCCTGGTCACCCACGCCCCCTTGGAACTGTGGGTCTGACCGCAAGCCTGCCACCCACCGTCGAACGCCTCCACAGCCGTTACCCTCCCTCCCGCGATCCATCGACGATACGGGAGACGACCCATGCGTGCACTCGTTCTCTGCCTCACCCTCTGTCTCGCCGGCCTCGCCCAGGCCGACGACGACCGCCGCGGTTTCATGGGCGGCCTGGGCGGCGGCTGGTACAACAACACCCTGGCTGCCTCCGTGGACACGGGCTACGCTTTGGTCAGTGGCCAGGACCAACTCAATGGTCTGGCCACCGCCGTGCGTCTCGGCTACGCTCCCAGCTCCCGCTTCCTGCTCCAGTACCTGCGCTATGCCACCTGGAGCAGCGGCGCTTACGGCGGCACCTACATCATCGGCCTCACCGGCCTCGGCGCTACGCTCTACCTGCGCCCCACTGCTCCCTCCTTCTACCTGACCGCGGCCGTCGGCCTGGCCGACGTCACCGATGTGGGCACCGCCCAGGCCAGCCCTGGGCGCGGTTGGCTCATCGCCGTGGGCTTCGAGGAAAAACCGCACCTGCACTTCGAAGGCGCCCTCATGGCCACTCGTTTCAGCGAATCCGGCTATGATCCCTACACCGGTCTCTACATGGACGTACAGATGTACGGCCTCGCCACCCTCTTCACCGTGCAGTATCTGTGGTACTGAGAGGGGGACGCGTGCGGTGGGCTCCGGGTGCGGATTCTCTTTCCCGAATGACCGCCCTCCTTTGCGCAAAGGACCTCAGGTCGTAAGCTAGGGGCGTCGGGATTCCCGATGGCCGTAGCGACGAATAACGACGAGGGGGTATCGACGATGATAGACCGCGACAATCGCTGGCTTGCCTTGGGGGTGGCCCTGGGTCTGGCCGCCTGTGCCGGTCAGCCCACCACCCGTCCCGACGCTCGGGCGCAAGAGATCCAAGGAGAAGCCGTATCGCAAGTGGCTGCACCGGCTCAGACCACCATCGCCGGCATCAATGTCGAGGATCTGGTGAAACGTTTGGTGAAGGACCGTTACACCGACTATCGTCGCGCGGACGACAGTTACCGCCACTACATCGGTGGCGTGTTGTTGGCCGTGTACTACGTCGGGGAGAGGCGCTTGGTCCTGCGTCCGGACGTACCGCCGGGGGTAGACCCCCCCCAGTGCGAGATCCGTCTCCAAGGAGACGGTGGGGTGGTGGCGCAGGGGGACGATTGCGGCACTTTGTTGGGCCGTCTACAGGCGGATCTGGAATCGGACACTGCCTTCGCCGGCAGCGACTGAAATCGGTGGGCCAGGGACGGCCCCCACCCTCAACCGAGGGTGAAGCAGAAGGTGGTGCGCGTCCCCGCTCCCACCCAGATCTTCCCTCGATGGTGGGCCACCAGGCGCGCCACGGTCTCCAGTCCCGAGCCCGGCCCCGTGCGAGGCTCCGTACCGAAGCCCTGCCGCAGACGTTTGCGCGCCCGCTCCAAATTCGTGCCCGGGCCGTTGTCCTCCACGAAATAGACCGGCTCGCCGTCCACTTCCCGCATTCCGAAGCGGATGCATGCCTTGTGTACCCCGGCGGTGAACTTCCAGGCGTTGGCGAAGAGTTGTTCCAACACCACTCTTACCAGCCCCGGATCGGCGCGGTGGCTGAGGCCCTCTTGGATCTCCCACCGTACCTGCCGGTGCCCGCCGTCGGCGGCCACGTCCTGCGCCACGTCGTGGGCGAGATCGGTGAGGTCGAGACACTGGCGCCGGGGCCGGCGCGCCGGGGCCAGTAATTCGCCCACCAGCTCGCCCATGTGTCGAATGCCGGTCCGTATCCGCTGCTGGGGGCTATGCCCCGTCTCCAGGGGGTGAATGGGATGGAACAGGGTATCTGGGGCGTGGGTCAGCTCTCGCAAGGCTTCGTTGGCCTGGGCCAGACGCTCCGCTTGGTGTGCCACTCTCCGGGCGGGGCCACCCTCCCGCGCCAGGTGTCTGCTTGCATCCACGACGAAGGCTGCGAGCAAGGGGCGCTCGTCCGTATCGAGAACGGTGACGTGCACGTCCAGATCCACCCCATGGCCTTTCTGATGGCGGTGGCGGGTCTCCAAGTACATCTGCCGTCCTTCGAGGATGCGAGCCAGGTTTTCGATCACCGAATCGGCGCCCGCCATTTCCAGGGATTGCAAGTGGCGCCCCACCAAGGCCTCCTGGGAGTGGCCCACCATGCCCGCGTAGGCCGGGTTCACCTCACGAATGACGCCTTCGGTATCGAGGAGGATGAAACCCATGGGCATGGATTGGAGCAACGCCTGATTGAGGCGCATTTGCTCCGACAGGGCGGCCTCCGCTTCGCGCCTGCGCCAGTAGTCCAACACCAGGGCCACTTGGTCGGCGAGGGAAGCGGCGAAGGCCTGCTCGCTGGGAGTCCAGATGCGCGTCCCGCCGCGGTGCTCGAAACGTAGCACAGCGGCCAGTTCGCCGCCGATGCGCACGGGCACGTCCAGCAGGGCGCCGACTTCGTTGGGCAGGAGATAGCGGCGCAGGAAGTCTCGCGTACGCAGGTCGTGACGCGCATCGCGCACGGCGAGCACGCGGTCCGTCTCCAGGGCGGAGAAATAGCAGGGATAGTCGGTTGCGTCGAGGGTTTCGCCCCGTTGGTGACCGCCGCCCTGGTAGAGGTCGACGCAACGCAGTCGCCGGTGCCCCTCGTCCATCATCCACACCGAGGCACGCGCCACCCCCAGGGCGCGGGTGCCCGCCTCGGTGAAGGGACGCAAGGCGTCGTGGAGATCCTTGGCATCGATGACTCGATTGCGGGCCACTTCGGCGAGTACCTGGAGGAAGTGGTGCAGGCGCGAATCCTGTTCGCTGCGTTGACGCTGTTCGGCGAGGGCGTCCAGCAGAGGGGCGACGCGCTCGGCCAGTTCGGTGAGCAGGGCCTGTTCGGTCTGCGTCCACTCGCGCCGGTAGCTGCACTGGTAGATGCCCAGCATCCACGGTTTTCCCAGGCGCGGTCGCACGACCACCACCAGGCCGGAGCGGATGCCGTACTGGTCGACCCCCCATTCCCGGTCCACCTCCAACGGATAGAACGGCATGGCGCCCCCCGCTTGCAGGGCCTCGCAGGCGATCTGTCGAGTGCGCGGGGTGTAGGGATAGGTGCCGCCGGGAGTGGGCGGATACTCGGGGGCGCTGGCTTGCACGGGGGCGGACCAGTAGGCTTCCTCGGGGTCGCAAGGATGGAGCAGGTAGGCGCGGTCGGCCTGGAACATGTCGCGCACGGCGTCGATGACGCGCGCGAGGATGGTGTCCGGGTCCAGGCTCTCGCGCTCGGCGGCGGCGATGCGGCGGAGGATGTCGCGGCGTTTTTGATGTGCCTCCTGGTGGTCGCGGTGTAGACGCAGGTCGCGTACCAAGGCGAGGACGTAGCCAGGCTCATCCAGGTCCAAGGGGCGCAACCTGACCTCCACCGGAAACTCCTCGCCGGACCGGGTGCGGGCCATCCAGGTGAAGTCCTGCGGCTCACCGGCACGCGCTCGGGCGATGCGTTCCAAGGCCTCTTCCACCGAGTAGCCCTCCCCCATGAGCTGCTCCGGCGGCAGGGTGAGCAGTTCCTCGCGGCTGAAGCCGGTGACCTTCTCCACCTGCGGGTTGACGTCGATGAGGTGTCCGTCGGGCCCGTGCACGTAGAGCATGTCCGGCGAGGCTTGGAAGAAGGCGGCGAACAAGGGATGATCGAGAACGGGATTGGCGTCGGTCATTCGGCTCCCTATGACTGACTTTATTTTCGGCCAGTATAGTGCCCCCGGCGGTACATCTTTCAATCCGCCGGACGAGGTAGTTCAGCCACTCACCCGTTCGAAGATGCGGAACCCGGCCAGGTAGGTACCGGCGGCGGAACCCAGGGTGGAGAAAAAGAAGACCAGCAGGATGCGGGCCACGCGGTTGCGCCACCAACCACCCAGATGGGCGGTGTCGCGGCGCAGACGCTGCACGTCACCGATGCTGGGGCGGCGCAGGGCGCCTTCCACCAAGGCGGCGACCATTCCCACACCGACCATGGGGTTGAGGGAGGTAAGTGGGGCGGCGAGGAAGGCGGCGAGGATAGTGAGGGGGTGGGCGCGGGCGAGGAGGGCGCCTAGGGCGGCGAGCCCGCCGTTGATGACGATCCATTCCTTGATCAGGCTCCAGCCCAGATCGGGGCTGCGCGCAAAGCCGATGGCGAAGCCGGAGAGGATCAGGGCGACGATGAGCCAGGGCAGACGCCGGGGCCAGGGGCTGGGGGGCGGCAGGGATTCCAGTTCGGCGATCTCCCGGGCCGGATCGGGCGGGCAGCCTGTTGCCAGGCGTTCCGTCATGCCCTTGAGGTGGCCGGCGCCCACCACCACCAACACCCGCCGCAGGCCGGTGTCGGCCAGCTCCTGGCACAGGCGCGCCACCATGTAGCGGTCGCGCTCGGCGATGAGGGGCTCGAACAGGCCCTGGTCCTCGTCGGCGAACTGGGAGAAGGTGCTTTCCAGGATGTCGCCCTCCTTGAGGCGCTCGATCTCTTTTTCGTCCAATCTCTCGCGGCTCACCACCGAGCCGAGGAGGGCGCCCACCAGACCCAGGCGTCGCCACCAGGGTGCGCGGCGGTAGACCCGCCTGAGGGTGGTGCCGATGTCCCGGTCGATGAGCAGCACCGGCAGGCCGCGCACCCGCGCCTCGTCGGCGGCGACGCGCATCTCCGTCCCCGGCTCCACTCCTAGCTCCTCCGCCAAGCGTTGCTGGTAGGCCCCCAGGGCCAGGTTGGCGAGGATCACCTGCGCGCGTCCCTGGCGGATGGCTTGGAGGATGTCCAGGCGCTCCAGGGCGTCGGGGTTCATGAGGGCGTGGTAACGGCTCGGGCAGAGTTCCACCGCCACCGCATCGAAGTCCTCGTCCTCCAGGAGACGGGCGACGGCCTCGGCACTGGCGCGGGAGACGTGCGCGGTCCCCAGCAGGACCAGCTCGGTCTCCCCCAGACGCAGGCGGCGGACCGGCTCCGCCGAAACGGCAGGCTCGGCGCTCATGGACGGCCCATTCGGGGCAGACGGGTTAGGGAATGGGAGGCTAAGATGGAAAGAGGCATCGAGGAGGTCATCTCTTGCTCTGGCGTAATGTGGGCGTGGAAAGAAAGGCCCGCCTCACCGAAGGCGGGCGGGTGAGCCGCCGCACCGTCGTCGCGGCCGACGGCACCATGCACGAGATGGGGCTCGTGCTGCCCGGATTGTACCGGCACACCAGCCCGGAGGGCGAATCGCTGGAGGTCCTCCAGGGACGCTGCCGCATCCGCCGCGTGGACGAGGGCGACTGGCATGAGCTGGAGTCCGGCGCCCGCTTCGTGTGCGAACCCCAGGTCACCTACGAGATCGGGGTGAGCGAGCCGCTGGACTTCGTCGCCTCGCCCCTCTCCAGGGGGTAGTCCTCCCCCTCCCAGCACTCGATCCCGCCGGCCAGGTTCCACACCTCGCCGAAGCCCATCTCCTGCAGGGTGGCGGCGGCCATGGCGCTGCGCCCGCCGGTCTGGCAATAGACCACCACGCGCCGGTCGTGCGCCTGGCAGAGTTCCGGATGACGGTGTTTGTAGTGGGGATCGGCGGCCCCCTCCAGGGTCCCGCGGGGGATGTTCACCGCCCCGGGGATGTGGCCGGCGGTGTATTCCTGGGGCTCGCGCACGTCCACCAGGAACAGGTCTTCGCCCGCCTCCAACCATTCCTCCAGGGTGTCCGCATCCACTTCTTGCACGCGCTCGCGCGCCTCGCGCACGAAATCGGCCAGGGTCTTGGCCATGGGTTGCCTCCTGTGTCGGTTCATGGGACGGAAACGAAGACGCCGGCATGCGCCGGCGCCTCCGTGAACATGGACCCCGCAGGGGGATCAGAGTTCTTCGGCGTGCTTGGAGAGGTACTCGGCCACGCCTTCGGGATCGGCCTTCATGCCTTCCTGGCCGGGCTTCCAGTTGGCCGGGCACACCTCGCCGTGGGTCTCGAAGAACTGCAGGGCGTCCACCATGCGGATCATCTCGTCCACATTGCGGCCCAGGGGGAGATCGTTGACCACCTGGTGGCGGACGATGCCGGCGGTGTCGATGAGGAAGGAACCGCGGAAAGCCACCGCCCCGTCCGGGGTCTCCACGTCGTAGGCCTTGCAGATGCCGTGCGTCAGGTCGGCCACCATCGGATAGCGCACGGGGCCGATGCCACCCTTGTCCACCGGCGTGTTGCGCCAGGCGTAGTGGGTGTACTGGGAGTCGATGGAGACGCCGATGACCTCCACGTTGCGCTTCTTGAACTCATCGATGCGATGGTCGAAAGCGATGAGCTCGGAGGGGCACACGAAGGTGAAGTCCAGGGGCCAGAAGAAGATCACCCCGTACTTGCCCTCGATGTGCTTGGAGAGGTTGAAGTCCTCGACGATGGTGCCGTCGGCGAGGACGGCGGGAGCGGTGAAGTCAGGGGCCTTGCGGCCGACGAGTACGCCCATGGATGACCTCCTTAATTTTCGAATTGCGGTTGGAATTTAGACTCTGTCTAAAAGACGCGTATCAATATAGCAAGGCCCGGGATAAAGTTCCAGAGCACGTCGCTGAGAAAAACGGGCCGTGTGCCGCGGCTCGTCGTAGGGTCACGACTTTCTCGCGTCGCCCCGGCGGCCGAGCCGGCGCCCCAGCCAGCGCAAGGCGTTGTCCAGGTCCACCCCCACGGCGAACACCGCCGGCAAGGTGACGAGGGTGATGACGGTGGCGAAGGCCAGGCCCGAGGCCAGGGCCAGGGCCATGGGGGCGACGAAGGGATCGTAGCCGCCCCAACCATAAGCGGTGGGCAGCAGCCCCACCACCGTGGTGATGGCGGTGAGGAGCACCGCCCGCAGGCGTCGGCGTCCGGCCAGCAGAAGGGCCTCCAGCGGCGGTGTTCCCTCTTGAATGGCCCGTTGCACGAACACCAGTAGCACCAGGGCGCTGTTCACCACCACCCCGGAGAGGGCCACCATCCCCAGCATGGCGAGGAAGGAGAGGGGAGTGGGTTGCCAGAACAGATCGTGGAGGTAGAAGCTCACCACGATGCCGATGGCCCCGAAGGGAATGGCCAACATCACCACCAGGGGGTAACTGAGATTGTTGAATTGCACGGCGAGGATGAAAAAGATGGCCAGCAGGGCGAAGACGAAGGAGAAGGCCAGGTCGCGTACCGACTCCTGGTTCTTCTCCTCCTCGCCGCCGTAGCTCACCTGGACCTGGCCGGCCAGGTCCCCCAGCCATTGGGCCTCGTGCTCCCGTACCAGCCGATTGAGGCGCACCGAGGTGATCTTCTCCGAATCGATGTTGGCGGTGACGTTGATGACCCGCACCCCCTCCTGGTGGCGGATGGTGGTGTAGCCGGGCTCCTCCACCACGGTGGCGATCTTGCTCAAGGGGATCAGGGCACCGCGCGCGTTGGGGATCTCCAGCTCGTCCAGCACCCGGCTCTCGTCCCCCGGCGGCTTGGGCAGCAGCACGGTGACGTCGATCTCCTCGCTGCCGCGCCGGGTGTGGGTGACGGTGAGGCCGTCTACCGCCGCGCGCACGTGCGCGGCGATGGTGGTGAGGTCCACGCGCGCGTAGGCGGCACGGGCACGGTCCACCACCACGTGCAGTTCCGGATCGCCGGGCACCAGGCCGCTCTCCACCGACACCACCCCGTCGATGGTGTTCAGGTAGTCCATGAGACGGCGCGCCGCGGCCTCCGCCAGGGCCGGGTCGGCGGCGCTCAGGTGTGCTTCCAGGGGACGGCCGGTGGGTGGTCCGGGCTTGATGACGGTGAACGCCATGAGCAGGTCCGGGAACAGGGGCGGTAGCTCTTTGGCCAGGCGGTGCATGTCGTCCAGGGCATCGTGCCCGGGACGCAGCACCGCCGGGGTGTAGAGGACACGGATCTGGCCGAAACGCGAGCCCCGCTGGGTGAGGGGGTCGCCCTCGTCCAGGGCCACCCTGCCGGCGGTGAGGAGGGTCGCTTCCAGGT
>WFVN01000077.1 GCA_015491615.1 Gammaproteobacteria bacterium | reverse complement strand
CGCGCCCGGGCTGGGCCTCCAGGGGCACCCCCAGTTCCTGGAGGCGGGCGAGGCGCTTCCACACCGCCGCGCGGGAGATGCCCAGGCGCGCGCCCAGGCGGGTGCCCGAGTGGGTGGCACCGTCGGCGAGCAGGCGCAGGAGGGGAATCAGTTCGTCCATGTCGTCATTCTACAACGCCTACCCGCCCAGCCAGGCCCGCCGGCGGGCGGCGGTGGCGGCGTCCACGTCCGCGCGCAGGGCGAGCCAGGCGGTGTCCCGGGGCGGCTCGGTCAGGGTCGTGCGGGCCTCCTGGAGGAGGCCGTCGTGGCGGTAGGTGAGGGTCACCTCGGCGCCCGCCCCCAGGCGCGCCACCTGGTCCCACCAGCGGGCCGGGTCCAGCGTCTCGCCGGCGATGGCCAGGAGGCGGTCGCCGGGGGCGAGGCCGGCCCGTTCGGCGGGGCTGCCGGCGCGCACCGCTTGTACCCGGTCCTCGCCGCGGGCGAGCTGGCAGCCCAGCCAGCCGCGCCGGGCCAGGCGGTCCTCGTCACCGCGCCCGGGGGTGCCGCCGGCGTCGTCGGCGGATTCGGGGCGGCGCAGGTGCAGGTCCACCCCGACCCAGTCGAGGAGTTCGGCCAGGGGCGGGTCTTCGGTGCCGTCCACGTAGCGGCGTGTGAAGTCGGACAGGTCCACCCCGGTGACGGTCTCGGCGAAGGCCGGAAAGGCGCCTTCGGGCAGGGGCTCGCCGGTGACGCCGTGCGCCGTCCACAGGGCGGCGAGGACGTCGTCGAGGCTGTGGCGGCCGTCGCTGGCGCGGCGCAGGGTGAGGTCCAGGGCGAGGGCGGTGAGGGCCCCCTTGCTGTAGTAGCTAGTCATGAGGTTGGGGGCGTGGGCGTCGGCCCGGTAGAGCTTGATCCAGGCCTGGAAGCTGGATTCGGCGATGGATTGGTGCCGGCGTCCGGGGCTGCGCAGGACGCGGGTGAGGGTCTCGCCCACGGCGGTCAGGTAGTCCTCGGGGGTGATGACGCCGGCGCGCGCCAGGGCCAGGTCGTCGTAGTAGCTGGTGATGCCCTCGAACACCCACAGGTCGCGGGTGTGGGCCTCGTGGGTGAGGTCGGCGCCGGCCAGGGCCGCCGGGCGGATGCGCTTCACCAGCCAGATGTGCAGGTATTCGTGCGAGCAGAGGCCGAGGAAGCGCCGGTAGCCCTTGTCCGCCGGGGCATCGGCCTCGGCGGGGAGGTCGTCGCGCGGAAACATGAGGGCGCAGGAGGCGCGGTGCTCCAGGCCGCCGTAGTCGTTGTCGGTGGCCCAGGCGAGGAAGCGGTACTGGTCGATGGGCGGGGGGCCGCCGAAGAGGCGCTGGTGAACCTCGCACACCCGCGCCAGGTCGCGGGTCAGGCGCTCCCCGGCGAGGGGGCGCCCGGGGGCCAGGCCCACCAGGTCGAGGCGGTGGTCCAGGCCGCCGGCATCGAAGGGCAGGGTGGTGAGCTTGCCCATGAGCAGGGGGTGGTCGATGAGCTCCTCGTAGTCCTCGGCGTGGTAGCGGCCGAAGCCGTTCACCCCTACCGCCTCGGGGGTGAGGGTAGTGGCCAGGCGCCAGGGGCGATTGGGCGGCGCGCCCACCTCCAGCAGGCAGGGGCGGTCGGCGCGCCCCTCCGGGCGCAGGAACAGGGCGGTGCCGTTGAAGAAGCCGAGGCGCCGATCGAGGTAGATCTCGCGCACCGAGCGTTCATGGGCGTGCACCTCTCCTTCGACGACCAGGGCCCCGGCGCAGGGGGCGGCGCGCCAGCGGTGGCCGTTCAGGGGGGTCAACGGCACGGGGCGGCCGTCGGCGTGAGCGTGCAGGGCGATCCAGTGGCGGGCGAACTCGCGGATCAGATAACTGCCGGGGATCCAGCGGGGCAGGGCGAGGACCTGGCCGGCGGGATCGGGATCGGGGAGGGTGAGGGTCACCCGCAGGCGGTGACCGTCCGGGTCGAAGGGTTCGAGCTGGTAGCGCAAGGGTTCCATGGTGTCCCTCCGAGGGTTGGGGGGCACCAGTCTAGGGCAAGGTCGGGCGCCGGGCGAGGTTGACCGGTATGAAGAAGGCTGAAAAAATCATACCTGCATCCGATACCTAAGAGTTAACCCCCATGAGCGAAGGAGCACCGGCGTGAACGAACGAATGGGCGGCGTCCTCATCTTCGGACTGATGTTGGGTGTCGCCACGGCCGCCAGCGGCGCTGGCGTGGAACAGGCCCTGGAGACCCAGATTCAGGCGGAACGGGAGGCGCAAGCGGCGCAACGCCGGGTAGAGGCCCTGGACGACGAGGCCCGGCGCCTGCTGGACGAGTTCCGCCATCTGGAGGCGGAACGGGCGCGCCTGGCCCGCTACAACGACCAGGTGGCGCGCTTGGTGCGTAACCAGGAGACGGAGATCCTGTCCCTCGAGGGACAATTGGAAGAACTGGAGGTGACCCGGCGCGAGATCCTCCCCCTCATGCAACGCATGGTGGACACCCTGGACCAGGTGGTGGCGGCGGACCTGCCTTTCCTGCCGGTGGAGCGGCGGGCGCGGGTGGCGGCCCTGAAGGCCCTCCTCGACGACCCGGAGGCGAGCCTTCCCGACCAGTTCCGCCGTCTCCTCGAGGCCTATCAGGTGGAGGCCGGCTACGGGCGCACCCTGGAGGTGCGCGAGCGCACCATCGAGCTGGACGGCGCGGCGCGCACGGTGGAGATCCTGCGGGTGGGGCGCCTGGCCTTGTTCTACCGCACCCTGGACGGCCGCCGGGTGGGCCGCTGGGACCCCGAGGCGCGCCGCTGGGCGGCCCTCGACGACGATTACGTCGAGCCCCTGGCGCGTGCCTTCGCGGTGGCGCGTAAGCAGGCGGCGCCGGACCTGGTCACCCTGCCCCTGCCGACGCCGAAGGAGGGCCGCTGATGCGCCTGCTCGCCCTCTTGCTCGCCTTTCTCGCCGCCCCCGCCTGGGCTGACGCGCCCCCCGCCCCGGCCAGTCTGGAGG
>WFVN01000076.1 GCA_015491615.1 Gammaproteobacteria bacterium | reverse complement strand
AGGCGGACGTGGTGGATACCCAGGGGAACCCCATCGACGAGCCTGACAAGGGCGGCTTCCTGGTCATCAAGAAGCCCTGGCCTTCCATGCTGCGTACCGTGTGGGGCAACGACCAACGCTACTACGACACCTACTGGAAACAGTTCGACGGTCGCTACTACGTGGCCGGGGACAGCGCCCGCCGCGACAAGGACGGCTATTTCTGGATCATGGGGCGGGTGGACGACGTCCTCAACGTCTCCGGCCACCGCCTGGGCACCATGGAGATCGAATCGGCCCTGGTGGCCCACCCGCAGGTGGCCGAGGCGGCGGTGGTGGGCCGTCCGCACGAGATCAAAGGCGAGGCCATCGTCGCCTTCGTGGTCATGAAAGGCGAGCGTCCCACCGGCGAGGCGGGAGAAAAGGCGGTGGAGGAACTGCGTGAATGGGTGGCCAAGGAGATCGGTCCCATCGCCAAACCGGACGAGATCCGCTTCGCCGAGGGCCTCCCCAAGACCCGCTCGGGCAAGATCATGCGCCGCCTGCTGCGCGCCATCGCCCGCGGCGAGCCCATCACCCAGGACACCTCCACCCTGGAAAACCAGGAGATCGTCAAGCAATTGCAGGGCGAGGCCTGATCCGCCGGGCCGCCTTCCGGCCCGCGCCCTGGCTGTCCGGCGGGCACGCCCAGACCCTTTGGGCTGCCTTAGTCCGCCAGGCGCCGAATCCGCATTTCCAGGCCGAGCGTCTGGAACTGGAAGACGGCGACTTCCTCGACCTGGCCTGGGCGCTCCATGCCACCGGGCCGGTCGTCCTGATCCTCCACGGCCTCGCCGGTTCCGCCCGCTCCCCCTACGTCCGGGGCCTGTGCGTCGCCCTCTCCCGGCACGGCTGGCGGCCGGTGGTGATGCACCAACGGGGCTGCTCCGGCGAGCCCAACCGCCTGCCGCAGAGCTATCACGCCGCCCACACCCGAGACCTGGATATCGTGGTCGGGCATTTGCGTGCCCGGGGCGAGGGCCCCCTGGCCGTGGTGGGCATCTCCATCGGCGCCAGTTGTCTCCTCCACTGGCTCGCCGAGGCGCGGCGCGGACTCAAGCTGGCGGTGGCCGTCTCCCCGCCCTTCGACCTCTCTTGCGCCGCCGCGCGCCTGAACCGCGGGTTCTCGCGCCTCTACCAGTGGCACCTCCTGCGGGCCCTGAAGCGGGACCTGCGCGCCAAGGCGGCCCGCGGCGTGGCCCTGCCGGTGACCACCGCCGAACTGGAGACGCTGCGGGACTTCCGCCGCTTCGACGACCGCGTCACCGCCCCGCTGCACGGCTTCGCCGGGGTGGACGACTACTACCACCGCGCCAGCCCCCGCCGCGTCCTCGACCGTATCCTAGATCCCACCCTCATCCTCCACGCCCTAGACGACCCCTTCCTCGAACCTGGGGCCGTTCCCGGCCCTGAGGCCCTGTCCCCGGCGGTGACCTTGGAGCTGGCCCGCCGCGGCGGCCATGTAGGATTCGTGGGCGGCTGGCCATGGCGACCCCGTTACTGGCTGGAGGAGCGCATCCCCGCCGCCCTGGCCGACCTGCGCCCATAGAAAAAGGGCGCGGCCGGTGGAACCATGCCACGCCCGATGGGGATCCGCCCGCCTCAGCGGGGGATGCGCAGGGCCAGGAAGATGGGGCTGCCCCGGCGCATCACCAGCACCGGCACCGACCGGCCCCGAGGCAACTCATCCAAGAGCGCCTCGAAACCCTTGACGTCTTTGACGGGGCGATTGTCGATCATGACGATGACGTCACCGCGCTGGATCCCCGCGTCCCGGGCCGGGCCGGGCTTCACCCGCGTCACCAGCACGCCCCCTTCCACGTCCTCGCCGAGACGCTTCTTCTGCTCCTCGGTGAGATCGGTGACGGACAGGGCCAGATCCTTGATGGTCCGCTCCTTGGGCGCCTCCCGCGCCTGGATCTCCTCCTCCGGCAGCTCACCCACCTGGACCTTGACCGTCCGCGTACGACCATCGCGGATGACCTTCACCTTCACCATCGTCCCCGGGCGGGTCACCCCCACCAGGGGCGGGAGGTCGGAAGAACGGATGATCTCGTGGCCGTCGAACTCGACGATCACGTCGCCCACCTGGATACCCGCTTTCTCCGCCGGACTGTCCGGCATCACCTTGGCCACCAGAGCGCCGCGCGGACGGTCCATGCCGAAGCTCTCCGCCAGGTCGCGGGTCACGTCCTGGATGAGCACCCCCAACCAACCGCGCGCCACGTGGCCGGTGGCCCTGAGCTGTTCCGCCACGTTCATGGCCACATCGATGGGAATGGCGAAGGAGAGCCCCATGTAGCCGCCGGTCTGGCTGTAGATCTGGGAGTTGATACCGATCACCTCGCCCTTGAGGTTGATGAGGGGCCCGCCGGAATTGCCCGGGTTGATGGCTACATCGGTCTGGATGAAGGGCACGTAGTTCTCGCGTGGCAGGCTGCGCCCCACGGCGCTGACGATACCGGCGGTGACCGAGTAATCGAAGCCGAACGGGGAGCCGATGGCCAGCACCCACTGCCCTGGCTTGACCTCTTCGGAACGTCCGATCTTGGCCACCGGCAGACCCTTGGCGTCGATCTTCAGCAAGGCCAGATCGGTGAGGTCGTCGATGCCCACCACCTCCGCCTCCAACTCGCGTCGGTCGTTGAGGCGGACGATGATCTTGTCGGCATCCTCTACCACGTGCTCGTTGGTGAGGATGTAACCGTCCGAAGAGATGATGAAACCGGAGCCGAGGGAACGGGAGCGGGGGTGATCCCCACCTTCCTCCGAGTCCCCCCGCTCGCCGAAGAATTTCTTGAACCACTCGTCGAAGGGCGTGCCCCGAGGAAACTCGGGCAACCGCCCATGGGGCGTTCGCAGAGTGGACTTCTGGATGGTGCTGATGTTGACCACCGTGGGAGCGTTGGCCTCCACCAGATCGGTGAAGTCCGGCAACTGCGCGGCCCCTGACGGGGTGGAAGCCAACCAGACGACCAGAATGAAAAAGATCCCGGCCGGAGAGGTGAATCTACCCATGATGTGCTCCGATCTCGTTTTTGTGGACGGTGACGGGCGCGACCGTCACCGACGAGTGACAATGCCTGAGGATAACGGCCTGCAGAGCCGGGTCTTGACCGAGACGTCCCCGCCGCCCGCCCAACCACAGGAAGGCTCCGAGCAGACCGGCGAAGGCGAGGACCACCGCAACTCCTTCGGAGAGCCCTCCGAACAGGACCTGCGCGGCCAGGGGCAGGCCCAGCATGGCCAGCAACGGCAGACCGTAGAGCCACAACGAGCCCCTCACCAGGGCCTCGCCGCGGATGCCCACCACCACGCGATCGCCGGGGCGGGCGCCGACGGGATTGAGGGCGCGCACACGATTCACCCGCCGCCCCAACACCTTGCCCAAGGCGGCGGTACCGCAGCCCTTGGCGGCGGCGCACCGCCCGCAGCTCGTCTGCCGCGCCGCCTCCACCCAGGCGAAGCGCCCCTCTTCCGCCACCACCACGGCCTCTTCTTCGACGAAACCGGAAAGAGTCATTGCGCCGTGGCGAGCGGGCGGACCGTTTGCGCCCGCGCCAGTTCATGGGGGCGCACGGAACGGGCGATGCGAGCCACCGCCAGTGCAGGCAATTCGCCGATGGCGGTGATACGATAGCCGTCACGGAGGACGGAATAACCATGCACCGCGCCTTTGTCCAGGAGGACCCCCTCGCCGGCCTCCTCCGGCGGCGCCGGTTCGATGAATACGGAAACGAGGGAGAAACCGTCCCCGAAGACCATCTGCACCAACGGCGGCCGCCCTTTCTTGGCCGGCCTGTGGCGCTCCTCGGCAAGTTGAAAGCCACCGGGCAACCAGGACACCTGCCATGAAGAACGCTCCGCAGCGATGGGGCGCCCGTCGTTGATCACGCGCTGGAAACCGTCGGTGCGAATCTCCGGTTGCAACAGGACCTCGGGGACCTGGTCCAGATAATTGAGGCGCGTGAACATGAGCCGTTCCACCACCCGCCCGCGGGGGTCCACCAGCTCGGACTTGAGCATGAGAGCGGTCTCTTCGTCCAGCCACAGACGGTAGCCATAACGGAATTCGTCACGGGGAGTGACTTCCACGACCACCGCGGCACGGTCGGCCACCCGATCACGCCCCACCACGGCCATGTCGTAGAAACGCTGCAGACGTTCGACGTCGGCTTCGGAGAATTGGAGGGCATAACCGGGCAGATCGCTGTCCTCATAGATCTGTCGGCTCTCCGGAAAGATGCAGAGGACCTTATCCCCCTCACGCAGGACCTCGCGGCCGCTGCCGTTGAGGGAGATGATGCGTTCCCGTTTCCTCTCACCACCCTGATGGACGATGCGCAAGGCATCCAGGCGTTCGCCGTCGTCGTAGACGAAATCCCCCTCGTAGTTCTGCTGATGCGCCGCGCGCGCCATTTTCTGCAACCAGCTCAGGGCATTGCCCAACTCCCCCTCCGCTCCCAGGGCAGCTACCGGTAGCAACATGAAGAACCCCAGCCGTCGGATGAACGTGCCAACGATCATTCAGCGCCCACCGACCGCTTCTTGACTCACCATGCGGGCATAAGGGAAGACGGTGCTGACGCTTCCTCCCGCAGCGACGCCGCTGTGCTCCACCAGGTAGCGCTCGCCGTCGAGCGTGGCGAACGGACGATGCTCGCTCACCAGGACCGGCGTCGCGGCTAAGGTGGGGGCACCGCGCAACCATTGGGGCGGCGGCATCTCCTGCCCATCCTGTGCCACCAAGGCGATCGGTGCGGACGCAGGCGTCGGGCTCGGAAGGGATGCCGCCTGCTCGGCCACGGTCATCCCACCGGCGGGCCCACGGTCCAACTGGAAACCGAGGATGGCAATGGCGGCGACCGTGGCCACGGCGGCGGCCGGCATGAACCACGCGGGGCGGGAAGCGGGGGGCGCCGGTTCCGATTCGACCGTCTCCGCCACAGAAGAGGTATTGCGTTTCTGAGGAAGAAAGTGGGTCGGTTCGCCGTCGATGGCCTCGCGGACGCGGTCGGCCAGATCGAGATGGAGGTGTTCGGGGAGTTGGTTGGAAAGGGTGTCTCGGATCACGTGATAGCGGGACCATTTCCCCACCAGTTCCGCATCCGACTTGAGGGCTTGATAGAGTTCGTCCCTGGCGTCGGAAGGCAGTTCGTCATCCATCAGGGCCGAGATGTCGTTGTCCAAAGAATGGTTCATCGATGGCACCTTCTTCTTCTCAGAGTTCCTGTTGCGCCCTGGACCCGGGAATTCCCGGCCGTTGCGGGCCACCCGGTCCCACCCTTAGTTCCTGACCCCTTAGTCCTTCCCTGACCCGGAAAATTCCACACCGTCGTGACATGGCGTCAACCCTGCAACAACGGCTTGAGTTTCTTGTCGATCGCCTCGCGTGCCCGGAAAATGCGCGAGCGCACCGTGCCCACCGGACAGTCCATCGCCTGGGCGATTTCTTCGTAGCTCATGCCCTCCATCTCCCGCAGGGTGATGGCCGTGCGCAGATCGTGGGGCAGCTCGTCGATGGCCTCGTACACGGCCCGCTCCACCTCGTCCTTGGCGAGGATCTGGTCCGGCGTGTCGTAATCCCTGAGACTGCCGCCGGCTTCCAACTGTTCCGCATCTTCGGCGGCCACGTCCGACTCGGGCGGGCGCCGCCCCTTGGATACCAGCCAGTTCTTGGCGGTGTTGATGGCGATGCGATAGAGCCAGGTGTAGAAGGCACTGTCGCCACGGAAGTTGGGCAACGCCCGATAGGCCTTGATGAAGGCCTCCTGGGCCACGTCCAGGGCCTCGTTGGGATCGGCGATGTAGCGGGAGATGAGCTTGACGATCTTGTGCTGATATTTGCGCACGAGCAGATCGAAGGCCCGCTTGTCGCCCTGCTGGGCGCGCTCGACGAGGGCCTGATCGATGCTGCGCTCGCTCTGGCGCGGCTCCTTGCGCTGATCCGAGGCAATTCCTTTTGCCTGTTTCATCGCCGCTCCGCGTGAAGGTTAGTGTGAATCATCGTTTTATGATTACATGCCACTTTGGGCGTGTCGAACCCGTACGCCCATAATTATGAACCCGAAAGCCGTCGAAGGCCCATTTTCTTCCATGACCTCGCACTCCTACGACGTCCTCGTTATCGGCAGCGGCGCCGCCGGCCTCACTCTCGCCCTGCGCCTGGCGCGTGCGCGCCCCGAGCTACGCCTGGCAGTGCTGTCCAAGAGCCGCCTCTCGGAGGGCTCGACCCTCTACGCCCAGGGGGGGATCTCCGCCGTCATGGGGCCGCCGGACAGCCTCGAATCGCACGTTCAGGACACCCTGCGCGCCGGCGCCGGCCTGTGCGACGAAGCGGTGGTGCGCTTCACCGTGGCGCGCGCCGCCGAGAGCATCCGATGGCTCATCGACCAAGGGGTACCCTTCTCCCGCGAACGGCGCGCCGACGGTCGCGAGGCCTTCCATCTCACCCGCGAGGGCGGGCACAGCCACCGGCGCGTGCTGCACGCCGCCGACGCCACCGGCCGCGCCCTGGAGCAGACCCTGGAGGCGCAGATCCGCGCCCAGGACAACGTGGACCTGTTCGAGCGCCACATCGCTGTCGATCTCATCACCGGCGCCAAGCTGGGCCTGGCCGAGAACCGCTGCCTGGGGGCCTACGTGCTGGACCGGGAGAGCCGTCGGGTAGAAACCTTTTCCACCCGCGTCACCGTCCTCGCCACCGGCGGCGCCAGCAAGGTGTACCTCTACACCTCCAACCCGGACGTGGCCACCGGCGACGGCATCGCCATGGCCTGGCGCGCCGGTTGCCGGGTGGCCAACATGGAGTTCATCCAGTTCCACCCCACCTGCCTCTACCATCCGGCCGCCAAGTCCTTCCTCATCTCCGAGGCGGTGCGCGGCGAGGGCGGGCGATTGCTGCTCCCCGACGGCAGCCCCTTCATGCACCGCTTCGACGAGCGTGGCGAGCTGGCCCCGCGGGACATCGTCGCACGCGCCATCGACCACGAGATGAAGCGCCTGGGGGTGGACCATGTCCTCCTCGACATCTCCCACCGGCCGCCGGCCTTCGTGCGTAGCCACTTCCCCAACATCTACAAACGTTGCCTGGAATTCGGCTACGACATGACGCGCGAGCCCCTGCCGGTGGTGCCCGCCGCCCACTACACCTGCGGGGGGGTGATGACCGACCTGCGCGCGCGCACCGACCTGGCGGGCCTGTACGCGGTGGGGGAGACGGCCCACACCGGCCTGCACGGGGCAAACCGCATGGCCAGCAACTCGCTGCTGGAGTGTCTAGTGTTCGCCGCCGCCGCCGCCGAGGACATCCAGGCCACCCTGGACAATCAGCCCGCGCCCCCTGCCCCTCCTCCCTGGGACGAAAGCCGGGTGACCGATTCCGACGAGGAGGTGGTGGTAGCCCACAACTGGGACGAGCTGCGCCGCTTCATGTGGGACTACGTGGGCATCGTGCGCTCGGACAAGCGCCTGGAGCGGGCACAACGGCGGGTGGAACTGTTGAAGATGGAGATCGACGAGTACTACGGCAACTTCCGTGTCACCAACGACCTGCTGGAACTGCGCAACCTGGTGACGGTGGCCGAGCTCATCATCCGCAGCGCCCGCAGCCGCAAGGAGAGCCGCGGGCTCCACTACAGTCTCGACTACCCCCGCCCGGACGACAGCGCGCCGCCGCGCAACACCGTCCTCACCCCGGCCAATTTCGCCGCCTAACGCCCCAGCAGGCGCAGCAGGACGCGGAGCTGGCCCAGGTTGCCCTGGAAGACGGCGTCCGGGGTGATCACCACCGGATGCGAGCGGCCGTTGTCGCGCTCGCGGAAGTTGAGCACCAGCAGGCGGGGATGGAGGTAACTGGCCCCGCGCAGATCGGCCTTCAGGCGCCGCCCGGCCTGATCCTCCAATTCCCACTCCCCCTGCTCCGACCAGGCCAGGCGCACCAGAGAACCGGGGCGGCGGCGCAGGGCGTGGGCGAGGGTGTGGACGAGGCTGATCACCACCAACAGGGACAGCGTCCCCTTGAGGGCCAAAGGCAGGGCCAGGGGGGCGAGGAACACCAGCGCCCCCACGTGCATCACCAGGAGGATGCCCGCCTGGTGCCAGGACGGCCCCAGGCGCAGCTCAACGGCACGCAAGGATGCGCCGGACGAGGGCGGCGAGGCGAGGATCATCGGGGGTCTCTCCGTGCAGGAGGTAGTGGGACAGGGACTGGTCGGGGAGTTGTAGGAGGCGGGAGAAGTCGCGCCGTTCGGCGGCGTCGGCCTGAGGGTAGCGGCGGGCGAGGAACCGTTCCAGGAGGAGATCCAGTTCCAGCATCCCCCGTCGGCATTGCCAGCGCAGTCTTCGCAGATCCAGCGCTTCGTCTTCTTCCATTCAGACCAAGTGTTTCAGCATCCGGTTTTTAATCTTGCCGATGGCCTCGGCGGGATTCAAGCCCTTGGGGCACACTTGGGTGCAGTTCATGATCCCGCGGCAACGGAACAGGCGGTACGGCCCCTCCAGCTCCGCCAGGCGCTCGCCGGTGGCCTGGTCGCGGCTGTCCTCCAGGAAGCGGGCCGCCTGCAACAGCGCTGCCGGTCCCCGGTATTTGTCCGGGTTCCACCAGAAGGATGGGCAGGCGGTGGAGCAGCAGGCGCACAACACGCACTCGTAGAGGCCGTCCAGCCGATCCCGCTCCTCCGGGGTCTGCAAGCGCTCGATCTCCGGCTCGGGGTCGTGGTTGATCAGGTAGGGTCGCACCGCCCGGTACTGGTGGTAGAAGGGCTCCAGGTCCACCACCAGGTCGCGGATCACCGGCATCCCCGGCAGGGGGCGGATCTGCACCGGCTCGGTGAGGGCCGAAAGGGGGGTGATGCAGGCCAGGCGGTTGACGCCGTTGATGTTCATGCCGTCGGAGCCGCACACCCCCTCGCCGCAGGAGCGCCGGAAGGTGAGGGTGGGGTCCTGCTTCTTCAGCTCCAGGAGGGCGTCCAGGACCATCATCTCCGGGCGCGCGTCCGGCAGCTCGTAGTCCTGCATGCGCGGGGCGTCGTCTTCCTCGGGGAGATAGCGGTAGATGGAGAAACGCATGGGCACTCCCGTCAGTAGACCCGTTCTTTGGGGGGGAACGGGGGGACGTTGAGGGGCTTCAGGCGCACCGGTTTGTATTCCAGCCGTTCCCCTTCGGCGAAGAAGAGGGAATGCTTGAGCCAACGGGTGTCGTCGCGCTCGGGGTGGTCGATGCGCGAATGGGCGCCGCGGCTCTCGGTGCGGGCGCTGGCGGCGTGCACGGTGGCCAGGGCCACGGCCATGAGGTTCTCCAGTTCCAGGGCCTCGATGCGGGCGGTGTTGAACACCTGGCTGTGGTCCTGGAGACGGGCGTCGGCCAGGCGCGCGTTCAGTTCCCGCACCTTGGCCACCCCCTCGTCCAGGACCGCCTGGGTGCGGAACACGCCGCAGTGGTCCTCCATCACCCGCTGCAACTCCTCGCGCAGGGCGTCCACCGACTCGCCCTCGCCGCGCGCCTCCCAGCGCGCCAGGCGGGCGAGGGCGCGTTCCACCGAATCGCCGGTGAGGGGGCGGTGATAGCGGTGCTCCTTCAGGTATTGGATGATGTGGTTGCCGGCGGCGCGACCGAAGACGACGATGTCCAGGAGGGAGTTGCCCCCCAGACGATTGGCCCCGTGCACCGACACGCAGGCGCACTCACCCACCGCGTACAGCCCCTCCACCGGCACCTCGTTGCTGGCCCCCATGGGCACCACCACCTGCCCGAAGCGGTTGGTGGGGATGCCGCCCATGGTGTAGTGGGCGGTGGGGAATACGGGGATGGGGGTGTCGATGGGGTCGATGTGGAGGAAGGTGCGGACCATGTCGCGGATCCCCGGCAAGCGCTTCTT
>WFVN01000075.1 GCA_015491615.1 Gammaproteobacteria bacterium | reverse complement strand
GGGGGCCGGCGCGCCGGAGGAGGGCCCGGAGGCGATTCAAGGCCGGTAGCCGAAGACCTCGTGGAAGCGGTCGAAGAAGCCGTCCACGGTGAAGCGGTGGTTCTGGGTGCCGTGGTGGGCGATCTTGATGGCCCCCAGGAGGGCGGCGATGCGACCGGTGGTCTCCCAGTCCAGGCCGCGGCGCAGGCCGTAGAGGAGGCCGGCGCGGTAGGCGTCGCCGCAGCCGGTGGGGTCGGCCAGGTGCTCGGCGGGCACGGCGGGGATGTCGATGCGCCTGTCGCGGGTGTAGATCACCGAGCCCTCGCCGCCGCGGGTGACGATGTAGGCGCGCAGGCGCTCGGCCAGGTCGTGGGGGGTGAGGTCGGTGCGATCCTGCAGGAGGCTGGCCTCGTAGTCGTTGACCACCACCCAGTCGGCCTGCTCGACGATGCGCTTCAAGGTGTCGCCGTCGAACATGGGCATGCCCTGGCCGGGGTCGAAGACGAAGGGGATGCCGGCCTCGGCGAACTGCTCGGCGTGTTCCACCATGCCCTCGTAGCCGTCCGGGGAGACGATGCCGATCTCGACGCCCTCGGCGTCGCTCACCCGGTTCTCGTGCGCCATGGCCATGGCCCCGGGGTGGAAAGCGGTGATCTGGTTGTCGTCCAGGTCGGTGGTGATGAAGGCCTGGGCGGTGTAGGCCCCGTCGATGATGCGGATGTGGGTGTCGGGGATGGCGCAGGATGCCAGCCAGTCGGCGTAGGGGCCGAAGTCGGTGCCGACGGTGGCCATGGGCAGCACCGGCTCCTCCAGCAGGCGCAGGTTGTAGGCGATGTTGCCGGCGCAGCCGCCGAATTCGCGCCGCAACTCCGGCACCAGAAAGGACACGTTGAGGATGTGCACCTTGTCCGGGAGGATGTGGTTCTTGAAGCGGTCGTGGAAGACCATGATGTTGTCGTAGGCGTAGGAGCCGCAGACCAGGATCGACATCGTCAGTTCTCCGTCTCGGGGTGACCGGGGATCATACCGCGCCGGCGCTCACCAGAGCACCAGGACCCACACCACGGCGGCGTTCACCAGGGCCAGGAGGACCGCCGCCGAGCCCAGGTCCTTGGCGCGCCCGGCGAGGGGGTGGATCTCGTCGCCGATGCGGTCCACCACCGCCTCCACCGCCGAGTTGAGGACCTCCACCACCAGCACCAACAGGACACTGCCCACCAGCAGGGCGCGCGCCACCCCGCTCTCCCCCAGCCACAGCCCCAGGGGCACGAGGACCAGCGCCAGGGCCAGTTCCTGGCGGAAGGCGGCCTCGTGCCGGCAGGCGGCGGCGAGGCCGGCGAGGGAGTAACGGGTGGCGTCCAACACCCGCCGGACGCCGGTGGCGCCGGGCTTAGGCATCACCCTCCTCTCCGTTCGCCGCCTGGGGCGGGCGCCAGACCAGGTCCGGCCGGCGGGCGGCGCGCGCCTCGTCCAGGCGCCGCACCGGCAGGGTGTAGGGGGCGCCCTTGAGGCGCTGCGGATCGGTCTTCGCCTCCGCCAGGATGGCGGCCATGGCAGCGACGAAATCGTCCAGGGTGGCCTTGTCCTCGGTCTCCGTGGGCTCAATGAGCAGGCACTCTGGGACCAGCAACGGGAAGTACATGGTGGGGGCGTGGAAGCCGTAGTCCAGTAGGCGCTTGGCGAAGTCCAGGGCGGTCACGTCCAGTTCCTTGGCCTGGCGCTTCAGGGTGAGGATGAACTCGTGCGTGGCGCGCCGCTCGGGGTAGGCCAGGTCGAAGCCGGCCTCGGCCAGGCGGCGGGCCAGGTAGTTGGCGTTCAGGGTGGCGTACTCGGCCACCCGCGCCATCCCCTCGCGCCCCAGCAGGCGGGCGTAGACGTAGGCGCGCAGGAGGATACCCACGTTGCCCATGAAGGCGGACAGGCGGCCGATGCTCTGGGGGTGTGCGTCCTTGCCCTCGAGACGATAGCGGCCGGCCTCGTCGCGCCCCACCCGCGGCACCGGCAGGTAGGGTTCCAGGCGCGCGTTCACCGCCACCGGGCCGGCCCCCGGGCCGCCGCCCCCGTGGGGGGTGGAGAAGGTCTTGTGGAGGTTCAGGTGGACGACGTCGAAGCCCATGTCGCCGGGGCGCACCTTGCCGAGGATGGCGTTGAGGTTGGCGCCGTCGTAGTAGAGCAGGCCGCCGGCGGCGTGCACCCGGCGGGCGATCTCGGTGATGCGCCGTTCGAAGACCCCGAGGGTGGAGGGGTTGGTGAGCATGATGCCGGCGGTGCGCGGGCCGAGGGCGGCGTCGAGGGCCTCCAGGTCCACGTCGCCGTCGGGACCGGTGGGGATCTCCCGCACCCGGTAGCCGCACATGGTGGCGGTGGCCGGGTTGGTGCCGTGGGCGGCGTCGGGGACGAGGATCTCGTCCCGCTCCGAATCGCCGCGGGCGCGGTGGTAGGCGCGGATCATGGCCACCCCGGCGAATTCCCCCTGGGCCCCGGCCATGGGGGTGAGGGAGACGGCCTCCATGCCGGTGACCGCCTTGAGAATCTCCTGCAAATCGTAGAGGCAGGCGAGGACCCCCTGGCCGAGGGCGTCCGGGGCGGCCGGATGGCGCTCCAGGAAGCCCGGCAGCATGGCCAGGGCGTTGGCCCCCCGGGGGTTGTACTTCATGGTGCAGGAGCCCAGGGGGTAGAAGTGGGTGTCGATGGAGAAGTTCTTCTGCGACAGGCGCGTGTAGTGGCGCACCGCCTGCAGCTCGGAGACCGCCGGCAGGGGGGCGCGGTCACGCCGCCGCAGGGCCTCGGGGAGGTCGTCGGCGGCGGGGCGCTCGGCGGGGATCTGGGCGCGGTTCAGGCGACCGGGGCGGGCCTGTTCGAAGATGGG
>WFVN01000074.1 GCA_015491615.1 Gammaproteobacteria bacterium | reverse complement strand
TTCCATGGGCGTTTCGGCCTGTGTGCGGGGAAAATTCGAGGGCCAATTGTACCAGTTCGTCCCAGGGGTTGCCCGCTTCCTGTCCCTTGGCCACCCGGTCCAGGCGGGCGGCGCGGGCGACGAGGCGGGCCAGGCGCGGGCGCAGACGCGGCAAGGCCGCCTCCAGGGGACGCAGGCGCGCCTCCCACAGTCGCAGGGCCTTGAGGATCTCGCCGCGCGGGGCGCGCCGGTCGAGGAGGGGGGCGAGGCGCGCCAGGAGGGTGATCTCCCGTTGCACCGCCCAGGCGATCTTCACCGGCTCCTCCCCCGTTTCCTGGAGCACCCGCAGGATGCGCAGGGCGCGGGCGGCGTCACCGGCGAGGAGGGCCTCGTTGAGCTGGAAGGCGTCCAGGCGGGCGCTGTCGGCCACCGCTTCTTCCACCAACTCGGGGGTGACGCGCCCGTCCGGGGCGAGGATGGTGAGTTTCTCGATCTCCTGGGCGGCGGCCAGGAGGTTGCCTTCCACCCGTTCGGCGAGGAGCTGGATCGCCTGGGGTTCGGCGCGCAGGCCGCGCGACTGCAGGCGGCGGGCGATCCAGCCGGGCAGCTCGCGCGTGCCCACCGGCCACAGGGCGAGGGTGACGCCGGCGGCGTCGATGGCCTTGTACCAGCGGCTGGCGGTGGCCTGGCGGTCCAGCTTGGGGGCGGTGATGAGGAGCAGGGTGTCCGGGTTGGGGTGGGCGCAGTAGTCGCGCAGGGCGTGCGCCCCGGCCTCGCCCGGCTTGGCGCTGGGCAGGCGCAGTTCCAGCAGGCGGCGGCTGGCGAACAGGGACAGGGCGTTGCCCTCGCCGGCCAGGGCGCTCCAGTCGAAACCCGGCTCCACGTGCAGCACCTGGCGCTCGTCGAAGCCGGCGGCGCGGGCCGCGGCGCGGATGGCGTCGGCGGCCTCGGCCACCAGCAGGGGTTCGTCGCCGCTCAGCAGATAGACGGGGGCCAGGGGGCCGGCCTCCAGGTGTCGGCCGAGTTGTTCCGGGCGCAGCTTCACGGGGCGGCCTCGGCGGCCAGGCGCGCCGCCGCCTCCCGCCACAGGTCGGCGAGCAGGGGGGCCTCCTGGTCTTCACGGGCGAGGGCCTGCTCTGGCGGCGAGCGGTAGTCGCGGAACAGATCCAGGCGCCGGATGCCGCCTTCCGGGTGCCCGTCGCGTTCGAGGCGGTAGTCGATGAGCAGGTGCAGGCGATAGCCCTCGGGGCGGCCGGACGCGTCCACGCTCACCACTTCCCGCTGTGTGCGCCAGGCGAGGATGCGGATGCGCACGGGGGCGTCCGGCGCGCTCGCAAGGCCGGCGCGCGCCAGGGCCCGGCGGGCGGCCTCGGGGCTGGCCGGGTCGAGGGCCACGCCTGCGACGCCCAGGGCGGCAGGGCCGTGGCCGCGCAGGTGGAAGCCGCAACCGGCGAGGAGGGCGAGGGCGAGGGCCGCGGCCAGGCGCCCCACCTCAGCCCACCACGATGTTCACCAGCCGCCCGGGGACGACGATGACCTTGCGCACCGTCTTGCCCTGGACGTGGCGCTGGACGTTGGGGTCGGCGAGGGCGGCGGCCTCCACCGCCTCGCGGTCGGCGCCCGCGGGGACGGTGATCTCCGCCCGTCGCTTGCCGTTCACCTGCACCGCGAGGGTGATCTCCTCGGCGGCGAGGGCGGCCTCCTCGGCCTCGGGCCAGGGGGCGTCGGCCACCAGGCCCTCGTGCCCCAGGGCCTCCCACAGGACCTGGCAGATGTGGGGGGTGATGGGGGCCAGGAGGAGGACCGCCGCCTCCAGGGCCTCCTGGCGCACGGCGCGGTCCTGCGGGGTCTCGCCCCGGTGGCGGCCGACGGCGTTCATGAGTTCCATGACCGCGGCCACGGCGGTGTTGAAGGCGTGGCGCCGGCCGATGTCGTCGCCGGCCTTGGCGATGGTCTGGTGGGTGAGGCGGCGCAGGGCCTTCTGGTCCTTGTCCAGGGCGGCGACGTCCAGGGCCGGGGCGGGACCGGCCTGGACGTGGTCGTGCACCGCTTTCCACAGGCGCTTGAGGAAGCGGTGCGCCCCCTCCACGCCGGCGTCCGACCACTCCAGGGACTGCTCGGGCGGGGCGGCGAAGATGATGAACAGGCGCACGGTGTCGGCACCGAAGCGTTCGATCATCGCCTGCGGGTCCACCGTGTTGCCCTTGGATTTGGACATCTTGGCGCCGTCCTTGAGCACCATGCCCTGGGTGAGGAGGCGGGTGAAGGGTTCGTCCGAGTGCACCAGACCGAAGTCGCGCATGAGCTTGTGGAAGAAGCGCGCGTACAGGAGGTGGAGGATGGCGTGCTCGATGCCGCCGATGTACTGGTCCACCGGCAGCCAGTAGTCGGCGCGCTCGTCGAGCATGGCCCGGTGGTTGTCGGCGCAGGCGAAGCGGGCGTAGTACCAGGAGGATTCCATGAAGGTGTCGAAGGTGTCCGTCTCCCGGCGTGCCTCGCCGCCGCAGCGCGGGCAGGTGGTGTGGACGAATTCGGGCAGGCGCGCCAGGGGCGAGCCCTCGCCGGTGAGTTCCACGTCCTCGGGCAGGCGCACGGGGAGCTGGTCGTCGGGCACCGGCACGGAGCCGCAGCGGGGGCATTCGACGATGGGGATGGGGCAGCCCCAGTAGCGTTGGCGGGAGATGCCCCAGTCGCGCAGGCGGTAGTTGACCCGTCGGCGCCCCAGGCCCTGCTCCTCCAGGGCGCGGGCGATGGCCTCGAAGGCGCCCTGGAAGTCCAGGCCGGTGAAGGGGCCGGAGTCCACCAGCACGCCCTTGTCGGTGAAGGCGCCGGCGTCGAGGTCCACGGGGGCGCCGTCGGCGGGGGCGACCACCTGCTTCATGGGCAGGCCGTGGCGGCGGGCGAATTCCCAGTCGCGCTGGTCGTGGGCGGGGACGGCCATCACCGCGCCGGTGCCGTAGCCCATGAGGACGTAGTTGCCCACCCACACGGGCACCGCCTCGCCGGTGAGGGGATGGCGGGCGGTGAGGCCGGTGGGCATGCCTCGTTTCTCCATCGTCTCCAGGGCCGCCTCGGCCACCTGGGTGCGGCGGCATTCGCCGATGAAGGCGGCCAGCTCGGGGTTGCCCTCGGCCGCCCGCTGCGCCAAGGGGTGTTCGGCGGCCACCACCAGGTAGGTGACGCCCATGAGGGTGTCCGGGCGGGTGGTGAAGACGGTGAGGGTGCCTTCCCCGTCCACCGGGAAGTCGATCTCCAGGCCCTCGGAGCGGCCGATCCAGTTGCGCTGCATGGCCTTCACCGCCTCCGGCCAGCCGTCGAGGCGGTCGAGGCCCTCCAGCAGCTCGTCGGCGTAGGCGGTGATCTTGAGGAACCACTGGGGAATCTCGCGCCGCACCACTTCCGTGTCGCAACGCCAGCAGCGCCCGTCGATGACCTGTTCGTTGGCGAGCACGGTCTGGTCGTGGGGGCACCAGTTCACCGGCGCGGTCTTCTTGTAGGCCAGGCCCTTCTCCACCAGGCGGGTGAAGAACCACTGTTCCCAGCGGTAGTACTCGGGGTCGCAGGTGGCGATCTCGCGGCTCCAGTCGTAGGCGAAGCCCAGGCGCCGGAGCTGGCCGCGCATGTAGTCGATGTTCTCGCGTGTCCATTTCGCCGGCGGCACGCCGTGTTTGATGGCGGCGTTCTCCGCCGGCAGGCCGAAGGCGTCCCAGCCCATGGGCTGGAGGACGTTGCGTCCCAGCATGCGCTGGTGGCGGGCGATGACGTCGCCGATGGTGTAGTTGCGCACGTGTCCCATGTGCAGGCGCCCAGAGGGGTAGGGGAACATGGAGAGGCAGTAGAACTCGGGGCGTGCCGGGTCTTCCACGGCGCGGAAGGCCTGGGTCTCGGACCAGCGCCGCTGGACCGCGTCTTCCACCTGTTGCGGATCGTATCGCTCGTGCATGGGTCGCTTTATGTGGCGGGGAAAAAGGGCTATTTTAACCCGCACGCCCACGTGCGCCCATCACCGCCTTAGGGGAACCCATGTCCGAGAAGCCAGAACAGCACGACCACGAGCACGACCGTCTGGTACACGGCTACAACCGCATGCTGGAACGGGTGCGTCACGCCCTCGAGGAGGGCAAGGGGGAAAAGACCGAGTCCCGCCTGCACGCGGCCTTGGAAAGAGCCAAGGAAAAGGCGGTGGAACTGGGCGAGCTGACCCGCGAGGAGGCGGAGCAGGTGGGCCGCTGGCTGAAGCGCGACCTGCTTCACGCCGCCGATTACCTGAAGGAGGCCGGGCGCGAGCTGGTGGACTGGATCGCCCTGGATTTCAATCTCCTGGAACAGGAGTTCCTGGAGTGGTTCGAGCGGGCGGTGGATCAGTCGCGGGTGGAGCTGATCCTGTTCCAGGAGCAGTTGCAGGAGATGGCCGAGTGGCACACCGGCGAGGTCACCGGGCCGGGGGTGCTGGAATGCGTGTCCTGCGGCGAGCGCCTGCACTTCACCCGCACCGCCCGTATCCCCCCCTGCCCCAGGTGCCACGGCACGGTGTTCCGCCGGGCGGCGGAGGGCTGAGCGCCGAGAATCCGACGCAGCCGGGCCCGTTCTTTAACAGTCCTCGCCCCGATCCACCCCGGCGCAGGCCAGGTGCGCCGCCTGGATCACCGCCCGTGCCTTGTTCATGGTCTCCTTCCATTCCAGTTCCGGCTGCGAGTCGTACACCAGCCCGGCACCGGCCTGCAGGTGCAGGCGGCCGTCCTTGACCACCGCGGTGCGGATGGCGATGGCGGTGTCCATGTTGCCGGACCAGCCCAGATAGCCCACCGCGCCGGCGTAGATGCCCCGCTTCACTGGTTCCAGTTCGTCGATGATCTCCATCGCCCGCACCTTGGGGGCGCCGCTCACCGTGCCGGCGGGGAAAGTGGCGCGCAGCACGTCCAGGGCGTCGAGGCCCGGGCGCAGGCGCCCGGTGACGTTGGAGACGATGTGCATGACGTGCGAATAGCGCTCGATGACCATCTTCTCGGTGAGGCGCACGGAGCCGATCTCGGCCACTCTGCCCACGTCGTTACGCCCCAGGTCGATGAGCATGACGTGCTCGGCGATCTCCTTGGGGTCGGACAGCAGTTCCGCTTCCAGGGCCCGGTCCTCGGCTTCGGTGCGGCCCCGGCGGCGGGTGCCGGCGATGGGGCGCACGGTGACCTCGCCGTCCTCCAGGCGCACGAGGATCTCCGGTGAGGAGCCGACGATGTGGAACCCCCCCAGGTCGAGAAAATACATGTAGGGGGAGGGGTTGGTGGCACGCAGGGCCCGGTAGAGGTCCAAGGGGTCGGCGGGGAAGTCGGCCACCAGGCGCTGGGAGAGGACGATCTGCATGGCGTCGCCGTCGATGATGTAGCGGCGCGCCCGCTCCACTGCCGCTTCGAATGCCTCGCGACCAGTGAGGGAAGTGAAATCGGCCTCTTCCAGGGAGCCGGGGAGCGGAGGTGATGGAGCTGGCAGCGGCGCGCGCAGACGGGCCTCCAGGGCGTCCAGGCGAGCGATGCCGCGGGCATGGGCATCGTCCTCGCGGGGATCCACGTGGGTGATGAGGTAGATGCGCCCGGCCAGGTTGTCGAACACGGCCACCTCCTCGGAGCGCAGGAGAAAGATGTCCGGCGTCCCCAGGGGGTCGGAGTTGGGGTTGTGGGCCAGGCGCGGCTCGATATAACGCACGGTATCGTAACCGAAATAACCCACCAGGCCGCCGGTGAAGCGGGGCAGATCGGGGCGCTGGGGGACGCGCAGGCGGGTGGCATAATCGCCGATGGCCGCCAGTGGGTCGCCGGGGAGTGGTTTCGTGTGGCCGTCGTCCTGGTGGACCGTCGTCTGGCCGTCCGTCACCGTGAGCCACTCGCGGGCGGGCAGGCCGATGATGGAATAGCGCCCCCATTTCTCCCCCCCTTGGACCGACTCCAGCAGGTAGCTGCGGGGGCCGGCGGCCAGTTTCAGATAGGCGGAGAGGGGAGTGTCGCGGTCGGCGAGCAGGCGCCGACAGAGGGGGATGCGCTGGTAACCGGCCTGGGCCAGGCGTCGGAATTCGGTCTCGTTCATGGAAATCTCCGGGATGATGGTCGGGGGACGGGGTTCAGCCATCGTCCCGCCATCGCTCTCCGGGCGGTCGGCGGGGACTCATGCCTGCAGCAGAGGCGGGATCTGATCCAGGCGGTCCACCACCGCATCCGGCCGGGATGCGCGGATGTCCTCGCCGTGATTGTAACCGTAAGTGACCGCCACGACCTGGAAGCCGGCGTTGCGGGCCGCTTCCACGTCGTGGCGGGAGTCGCCCACCATCAGGCCCGTCTCGGGGGGAAGCGCGAAATGCTCGGCGGCATGGAGGAGGGGGGCCGGATGGGGTTTCTTATGGGGG
>WFVN01000073.1 GCA_015491615.1 Gammaproteobacteria bacterium | reverse complement strand
CCTGTACGTCGAGGCCGAGGCGTTCCAGGGCGAGGGTGAGGCGGGCGAAGAGGTCGGGGCGCACCGGGGTGTGGACGAACACCTCGCAGCCGCCCACCTCGGCGCCGCGGTCCACCCGCACCACCGGGCCGGGGCGGCGCGCGCCGAGGATGTGACGGGTGTGGCGGGCCACCTGTTCGGGGGCGTTGTGGAGGAAGTAGTCGTCCTCCAGGCGTGCCCACAGGGCCTGCACGGCCCCTTCGTCGAGGCCCGCCTCGGCGAGCAGGCGACGCGCGCGGGCCTGCGTCTCGTGGATGCGTTCCTGGCGGTCCAGGGGGTTCTCCAGGCCCCGCTCCAGGGCCCGGCGGGTGTCCAGGTAGAGCTGGCGCAGGAGGGCGTCCTTCCAGGAGTTCCAGATCTCCGGGTTGGTGGCGCGCATGTCGGCGACGGTGAGGAGGTAGAGGTAGTCCAGGCGCACCTGGTCGCCGACGGCGGTGGCGAAGCGGTTGATGACCTGGGGATCGGAGATGTCTTCGTGCTGGGCGGTCTTGGACATGAGCAGGTGGTGCTGTACCAGCCAGGCCACCAGTTGCGTGTCGTAGGGGGAGAGGTCGTGGCGGCGACAGAAGTCGGCGGCCTCCTGGGCGCCGATCTGGGAGTGGTCGCCGCCGCGGCCCTTGCCGATGTCGTGGAACAGGCCGGCCAGGTAGAGGAGTTCGGGCTTGGGAATGCGTCGGGCGACACGCGTGCACAGGGGAAATTCACGGGCGAATTCGGGGACGCCGAAGCGGCGCAGGTTGCGCACCACGAACAGGGAGTGTTCGTCCACGGTGTAGATGTGGAAGAGGTCGAACTGGGCCTGACCCACCACGTGGGCGAAGGCGGGGATGTAGGCGGCGAGGACGCCGTAGCGGTTCATGCGCCGCAGGGCGGCGGTGATGCCGGCGGGTTGGCGGAGGATCTCCATGAACAAGGTACGGGCGCCCAGGTCGGCGCGAAAACGATTGTCGATACGGTGCAGGTTGGCGCGCATCCAGCGGATGGTCTGGGCACGCACGCCCTGGATGTGCGGGTGTTGCTGGAGGAGGAGGAACAGCTCCAACAGGGCCAGGGGGTGACGTTGGAAGACGGTCTCGTCGCGCGCCTCGAGGAAACCGTGGCGTACCTGGAAACGGCGGTTGAGGGGTACGGGGTCGCCGCCGTGGGGGTGGAGGATGGCCTCCTGGTAGTGCTGGAGGAGCATCTCGTTGAGGCGCGAGAGGGTCATCACCTGGCGGAAGTAGTCCTTCATGAACAGCTCCACCCCCAGGCGCGGGCCGTCGGCGGGGCGGTCGCGCAGGCGTGCGGGGGGGAGGTCGCCGAGGGGCTGGTCGCGGTAGCCCAGGCGTTCGGCGACCGCCTTCTGGAGGTCGAACAGGAGGCGATCCTCGCGCCGGCCGGCGACCTTGTGGAGGGCGTAGCGGACGCGCCAGAGGAAGTCCTGGCCGGCCTTCAGATCGCGGTATTCCTGTTCGGTGAGGAAGCCGTGGCGGACCAGGTCGCCGAGGCGCCGGGCACGGAAGTGGCGCTTGCTCACCCAGCCGATCATCTGGATGTCGCGCAGCCCGCCGGGGCCTTCCTTGACGTTGGGTTCCAGCTTGTAGGCGGTGTCGTGGAACTTGTGGTGGCGCTGTTGCTGTTCCCGCCACTTGGCCTGGAAAAAACGCCGCGAGGGCCAGATCTTGTCGGGGCCGGTGAGGGCCTCCAGGCGCGGATGGAGGGCGGCGTCGCCGGCCAGATGGCGGGACTCCATGAGATTGGTGGCGACGGTGATGTCGCGTTCGGCTTCGCGCACGCATTCCTCCAGGGTGCGGACGCTGTGGCCGATGTCCAGGCCCAGGTCCCAGAGACCGTTGACCAAGGTCTCCAGTTCGCCCGGATCGGCGTGCCCGGCGTCGGCCAGGAGGATGAGCAGGTCCACGTCGGAGCGGGGGTGCAGCTCGCCGCGACCGTAACCGCCCACCGCCAACAGGGCGATGCCCTCGCGCTCGTTCATGTGGGCGCGGTAGGCGGCGCGCAGGAGGCGATCCACCAGTTGCGCCCGCCCCTGCACCAGCTCGTCGATGGGGTGGCCCTGGTCGAACAGTTCGTCCAGGCGCCGGTCGCCGTCCTTGAGGGCCTGGCGCAGGCGCACTGGATCGACGGGGGCCGCCTCCAGGGCGGTGCAGTCGCACAGCGCCAACTCGGCGACCAGGTCCCTAGACGGGTTGTTCATCTTTGCGCAGGGTGAGGACCTCATGGCCGTCTTCGGTGACGAGGAGGGTGTGTTCCCACTGCGCGGACAAGGAATGGTCCTTGGTGACCACCGTCCAGCCGTCCTTGAGGAGTTTCACCTGCCGCTTTCCGGCATTGACCATGGGCTCGATGGTGAAGGTCATGCCCGGCTCCAGCATCACCCCGGTGCCCGGCTTGCCGTAATGGAGCACCTGCGGCTCCTCGTGGAACTCGCGACCGATGCCGTGTCCACAGTACTCGCGCACGATGGAGAATCCCTGCGCCTCGGCATGTCGCTGGATGGCGTGGCCGATGTCCCCCAGGCGAACGCCTGGTTTGACCATGCGGATGCCGATCCACAGGCATTCGTAGGCCACCCGCACCAGGCGGCGGGCCAGCACCGAGGGCTCGCCGACGAAGAACATCCGGCTCGTGTCGCCGTGGTAGCCGTCTTTGATGACGGTGACGTCCACGTTGACGATGTCGCCGTTCTTCAGGCGTTTGTCCGAGGGGATGCCATGGCACACCTGGTGATTCACCGAGGTGCAGATGGATTTGGGGAAACCGTGGTAATTGAGGGGGGCGGGGACGGCCCGTTGTACGTTGACGATGTAATCGTGGCAGAGGCGGTTCAGTTCGTTGGTGGTCACCCCGGGGCGCACGTGGGGAACAATCATCTCCAGTACTTCGGCGGCCAGGCGCCCGGCCACGCGCATCTTTTCGATCTCGTCTGGCGTCTTGATGTGTATGGGCATTATCTGATTGTCTGGGAAGGGAAAAACGGCGTTTCGGCGCCTCTGCCGCCGCACTCGGGAAGATTTGTTGCACGAAGCGCTTTATGGTATAAACCGGCCCTCGTTTTGGCAATCACTACGCACGCGTTCCGGCACGTCGTCCCGGGGTGCCCCGCAAGGGGTCGGGCGATGGGGAGCGCGGAGGCCCAACCCGAACCGCCGAGGAGTTCACCATGCCTGACGTCACCATGCGCCAGTTGCTGGAGGCCGGTATCCATTTCGGACACCGCACCCGTTCCTGGAATCCCAAGATGGCTCCCTACATCTTCGGGGAGCGCAACAAGATCCATATCATCAATCTGGAAAAGACCCTCCCCATGCTCAGGGAGGCCATCAATTTCGCCGGCGGCATCGCCGCGAAAGGAGGGATGATCCTGTTCGTGGGTACCAAGCCGGCCGCCTACAAGCCCATCAAGGAAGACGCCGAGCGTTGCGGCATGCCGTATGTGAATCACCGCTGGCTGGGCGGCATGCTCACCAATTTCCGCACCGTGCGCCAGTCCATCCGCCGTCTCAAGGAGCTGGAGGAGATGGAACAGTCCGGGCAGTTGGATCGCCTGGCCAAGAAAGAGGCCCTGCGCCTGCGCCGCGAGATGGCCAAACTGGAAAAGAATCTCGGCGGCATCAAGGACATGAACCGTATGCCCGACGCTCTCCTGGTGATCGACACCGGGCATGAGAAGATCGCCGTGAGCGAAGCCAGGAAGCTGGGCATCCCGGTGATCGGAGTGGTGGACACCAACAACGACCCGGACCCCATCGATTACGTCATCCCCGGTAACGACGACGCCATCCGCTCCATCAAGCTGTACACCAGCCTGTTCGCCGACGCCATCCTGGAGGGCAGGCAAGCCGCCTCCGTCGGCGTTCCCGAGGACGAGTTCGTCGAGGTGACCGAGCAGGCCGACGCGGCCGTCAAGTGACGGTCGCGCCCCTGGGGCGGTCCCGGGGTGACGGAAGGGAAAAGGGGGGCTCGGCTCCCCTTTTTCGAAGCGACGACGAATTTTTGAAGCGAGTTTCTTGAAGAGGAAGAACGACATGGCAATCACCGCGAAAATGGTCAAGGAGCTGCGCGAGCGCACCGGCGCCGGCATGATGGAGTGTAAGAGGGCCCTGGTGGAGACCGGCGGCGACATCGATGCGGCCATCGAGTTGATGCGCAAGGCGGGCATGGCCAAGGCCGACAAGAAGGCCGGACGCGTGGCCGCCGAGGGCGTCATCTCCGTGTGCGCGAGCGACGACGGTGGTCGCACCGTTCTGGTGGAGGTCAATTCGGAGACCGACTTCGTCGCCAAGGGCGACGATTTCCGTCAATTCGCCGAAGCGGTGTGCAAGACCGTCCTGGCCCACAATCCGCAGAGCGTGGAAGCGCTCATGGAGCTGCCTCTGGAGGGCGGCGAGGGGACGGTGGACGAGGCCCGACGCGCCCTCATCGCCAAGGTGGGCGAGAACATCACCGTGCGCCGCTTCGTGGTGGTGGAGACCGCCGGTCGGCAGGTGGGCGTCTATCTGCACGGCAATCGCATCGGCGTGGTGACCGTCCTGGAAGGGGGTGACGGGGCCCTGGCCAAGGACATCGCCATGCACGTGGCCGCCAGCCGCCCTCTCTGTGTCTCCGCCGAGGACATCCCCGCCGAGGTGATGGAGAAAGAGAAGGAAATCTATACCGCCCAGGCCAGGGAGAGCGGCAAGCCCGAGAACATTGTCGAGAAGATGGTGGAAGGGCGCCTACGCAAGTTCGTCAACGAAGTGACCCTGCTGGGCCAGCCATTCGTGAAAAATCCCGACCAGACGGTGGAGCAGCTCCTCAAGGAGAAGGGCGCCGAGGTGCGCGAGTTCCATCGCCTGGAAGTGGGCGAGGGGGTGGAGAAGAAACAGGAAAACTTCGCCGAGGAGGTCATGTCCCAGGTGAAGGGATCCTGAGCTCATGTCCGAGGCGCTGGCCTATCGACGCATCCTCCTCAAGCTCAGCGGGGAGGCCCTCATGGGCGAGGATGATCATGGCATCGCTCCCGAAGTCATCGATCGTATCGCCCGTGAAGTGAAGGAGCTGGTGGATTTGGGCGTGCAGGTGGGGATGGTCATCGGTGGCGGTAACATCGTCCGCGGGGCCACCTTGGCGAAGAGCGGCGGCATGGACCGGGTCACGGCCGACCACATGGGCATGCTGGGTACGGTCATCAACGGCCTGGCCATGCAGGACGCCCTGGAGCGTCACGGGGCCTTCGCCCGTCTCATGTCGGCCATCAAGATCAACCAGATCTGCGAGGATTACATCCGCCGCCGTGCCATCCGTCACCTGGAGAAGGGGCGGGTGGTGATCTTCGCCGCCGGTACCGGCAACCCCTTCTTCACCACCGATTCCGCCGCCAGCCTGCGGGGGATCGAGGTGGGGGCGGACGTGGTCCTCAAGGCCACCAAGGTGGACGGGGTCTATTCCGACGACCCGATGAAGAACCCGGGCGCCGAATTCTACCCGCGCCTCAGCTACGACGAGGTACTGGACCGGCGCCTGAACGTCATGGACGCCACCGCCATCGTCCTGTGCCGTGACCAGCACATGCCCCTGCGGGTGTTCAACATGAACAAACCCGGGGCGATGTTGCGCATCGTTCGCGGAGAGCCGGAAGGCACCATCGTGGAGTGAAGGGCAGATGATCAACGAGATCCAGAAAGACGCCGAACAACGGATGAAAAAGAGCATCGAGGCGCTCAAGGCCGACCTCACCAAATTACGCACCGGTCGCGCCCACCCCTCCCTGCTCGATCAGATCACCGTGGAATACTATGGCACGGAGGTCCCCCTCTCCCAGGTGGCCAACATCTCCGTCTCCGACGCCCGCACCCTCACCGTCACCCCGTGGGAGAAGAAGATGGTGCCGGTGATCGAGAAGGCCATCCTCAATTCCGACCTGGGTCTCAACCCGGCCACCGCTGGAGACGTCATCCGCATCCCTTTGCCGCCGCTCACCGAGGAGCGTCGCCGCGACCTCATCAAAGTGGTGCGTCAGGAAGGCGAGAAGGCGCGCGTGGCCATCCGCAACATCCGTCGTGACGCCATCCACCAGTTAAAGGATCTTCTCAAGGAGAAGGAGATTTCCGAGGACGAGGAACGGCGCGCCGAGGAAGCGATCCAGAAGCTCACCGATCGCATGGTGGCGGAGGTGGAGAAAGTCCTCTCGGAGAAGGAAAAGGATCTGTTGGAGATTTAGGCCGCTCGTCGTCCGTCCCGCCGGCGCGGCCGGCCCCAACTCAGTCCATGCGAGTACGATGAGCGACCAGCCTCCCCCCATTCCGCCCGACAAGATTCCCCGCCACGTGGCCATCATTATGGATGGCAACGGTCGTTGGGCGCGCAAGCGTGGCCTGCCCCGTTTCGCCGGTCATCGGGCGGGTATGGAAGCGGTGCGGCGGGTGGTCGCCCGCTGCGGCGAGGTGGGGGTGGAGGTACTCACCCTGTTCGCCTTTTCCAGTGAAAACTGGCGCCGCCCCCAGCAGGAGGTGGGCCTGCTGATGGACCTCTTCCTCACTGCCCTCAAGAACGAGGTGAAGAAGCTCAATCGCAACAACGTGCGCTTGTATGTGGCAGGTGCGCGGACGGGGTTCTCCGACAAGCTCCAGCGGAGCATCGACCAGGCCGAACGCCTGACCGCCGGCAACGACGGCCTGAATTTGGTGATCTGCGCCAACTACGGTGGCCGTTGGGACATCACCCAGGCGGCTCGCTCACTGGCCGAGGACGCCGCCGCCGGACGCTTGGATCCGGGCACCATCGACGAGCGGACGGTGGCCGAGCGGCTGGCCCTGGCCCGTTTCCCCGAGCCGGACCTGTTCATCCGCACCGGCGGCGAGAAACGCATCAGCAACTTCCTCCTCTGGCAGTTGGCCTACACCGAGCTGTATTTCACCGACACCCTGTGGCCGGATTTCGACGTCGCCGCTTTCGACGCCGCTCTGGCGGACTACGCCCGTCGCCAGCGCCGTTTCGGTCGTACCGGCGAACAAGTGGCGCAGGGTGAAAATGCTTAGGCAACGCATCGTCACCGCCCTCGCCCTCATCCCCCTGGTGGTGGGTGCGATCCTCTACCTCTCCAGCGAGGCCTTGCTGGTCCTGCTCGCCGCCGTGGTCGTCCTCGGTGGCTGGGAGTGGGCGCGCCTGGCGGGGCTGGGCGGTGGCGGTGCCTGGGCCTACGGTCTCCTCTTGGGGGGGGGCACCTTTTTTCTGGAGCCGTGGCTGCGGCCGGTGTCCGCCGGGTTCCTGGTCTTGGTGTGCCTGTGGTGGGCCTACGCCCTGCACTTGGTATGGCGCCATGAACGCGGCGCGCCCCCTCATTCGAACGCCGCCAAGCGGTTCATGGGGCCGTGGGTGCTGATCCCCGCCGCCCTGGCCCTGGACTGGCTGCACCGTGCCGATCCGCGCCTGGTGCTGTATCTCATGATCCTCATCTGGATCGCCGACAGTGGCGCCTATTTCGTCGGCCGGGCCCTGGGGCGCCACAAGCTGGCGCCCCGCACCAGTCCCGGCAAGAGCTGGGAAGGGGCGGCCGGGGGGCTGG
>WFVN01000072.1 GCA_015491615.1 Gammaproteobacteria bacterium | reverse complement strand
GGCAACCTCTGGCAGGACGACGCCGACGCCCGCCGCCAGGAACGCACCTGGGCCATCGAGCATCCCAAGCGTTTCCTTGCCGCCACCGTGGCCGTGGGCACCATCGACCAGGCCCTCCTCTCCACGGTGCAGACCAAGCACGCCCACCTGCGCGGCGCCTGCCTCGCCCGCAGTCTCCTGGTGGTGGACGAGGTGCACGCCTCCGACCGCTACATGGCTCGCCTGTTGGAGCACCTGTTGGCACACCACCTGGCCCTGGGCGGCCGTGCGATGCTCCTCTCCGCCACCCTCGGCGCGGAGGCCCGCGAGCGCTACCTGGCCGTAGCCCGGGGCGAGAACCCCAATCACGTCCAGCCACCGCCCCTGGCGGCCAGCCAGACCCTCGCCTACCCCCTGCTCAGCCGTGCCGAGGGCGGCGCCGCGGCCTGCCCGGGCGAGGCGCGCACCAAGACCGTCACTGTGGAGGAGGTCCCCCTGGCCTTCGAGCCCGAGACCCTGGCCGACCGCCTGGTGGCCGCCCTACGGGCCGGGGCGCGGGTGATGGTGGTGATGAACACCGTGGACCGGGCCAACGGCCTGCACCGAGTCCTGGAGACCCATCCGCACATGGACCCCGCCTGGGCCTTCCGCTGCGAGGACGTGCCTTGCCCCCATCACGGCCGTTTCGCCCCCGAGGACCGCCTGCTGCTGGATGCGGCCGTGAGCGCGCGTATGGGCAAGCAAAGCCCGCCCGGCCCGGTGCTCCTCATCGGCACCCAGACCCTGGAGCAGAGCCTGGACATCGACGCCGACCTCCTCGTCACCGACCTCGCTCCCGCCGACGTGCTCCTGCAACGCATCGGCCGCCTGCACCGCCACCGGCGGCCCCGCCCGCCCGGCTTCGAGCAGGCCCGCTGCCTGCTCCTGGTGCCCGACGTCCCCTTGGCGGAGGCGTTGAACGAACAGGGTCAGGTGGACGGCCGTTTCATGCGCCTGGGGTATGGCAGCGTCTACGAGGACATGCGCACCCTGGAACTCACCCGCCGCGCTTTGACCGAGGTCCCCGCCATCGAGATCCCCGCCCACAACCGGCGCCTGGTGGAAGCCGCCGTCCACCCCGAGGCCCTCGCCGCACTGGAGACGGAATCACCGGCCTGGCAGGCCCACGGCCAGCAGGTCCAGGGGGGCGAGATCATGAAGGGCTTGCAGGCCGAACAGGTGCTGGTTCCCTTTGAGCGATGCTTCGGAGAGTTCGCCTTCAACGAGCTGGGACTCAAGGTGGCCGTCCGTCTGGGCGCCGATGCCCTGCGCCTGCCCCTGGACCGCGCCGTCACCAGCTCCTTCGGCCAGACCCTCCACGAAATCACCCTCCCCGACCACTTAGCCCCCGAACAGCCAGAGGAGATGGTCACCGTGGAAGGCGAGGAGGGTGGCCTCATCCACCTGCGCTGCGCCGACCGGCGCTACACCTACTCCCGCCACGGCCTGGAGAAAAAGGAGGATTCATGAACCTGCTCACCGACCCCCTCATCCCCGTCGTCACCGACCAGGGCCGCGAATACCGCAGCCTGCCTGCCCTGCTCGCCGGGCTGGGCGACGACTCGGTGCGGCGCATCGACGGCCTCCAGCGCCACCAGGAGGACGCCTTCTACGTCTTCCTCTGCTACCTGGCCGGCGCCGTGCTGGCCCGTGACGGCGACTGGAACCCGGTGCGCGGCGAGGACTTCTGGCGCGAACACCTGCGAGACCTCGCCGGCGAGGCCGGGGACGACGCCTGGCGCCTGGTGGTGGACGACCTCTCTCGCCCGGCCTTCATGCAGCCGCCCCTGCCCGAGGCCGACCACGGCAGGCTCAAGCTCCAGGCCGAAACCCCCGATGCCCTGGACCTCCTTCCCACCGCCAAGAACCACGACGTCAAACAGGCCCGCGCGGCTCGTCCCGAGCCCCACGAATGGCTGTTCGCCTTGGTCAGCCTGCAGACCATGAGCGGCTACTTCGGGCGCGGCAATCCCGGCATCTCGCGCATGAACAGCGGCTTCGGCAACCGCCCGGTGGTGGAGGTGGCCCGGCAGCGCCGCATCGCCCCCCGCTGGCGCGACGCCTTGCAGCGCCTGGCCGCGCACCGGCGCGCGGTTCTCGCCAGCTCCCTGCCCTATCGTGACGACGGCCTGGTGCTCGTCTGGTTGCCGCCCTGGGACGGCAAGACCAGCCTCGCCCTCGACGAGCTGGATCCCTTCTATCTGGAGATCTGCCGGCGGATCCGCCTCCAAGGAGAGGTCGGTCACATCCACCACGCCACCGCCGTGCCCTCCAACGCCAACCGCATCGCTGCCAAGGAGCTGAACGGCCTGGTCGGTGATGCCTGGCTGCCCATCGACAAGGGCGATGCCAAGGGCGACAAGGCCCTCACCATCTCCCCCAAGGGCTGGACCGCGGATCGCCTTCGCCAGATCCTGTTCGGCGACGACATCGGCCTCACCGTGCTTCAGCGGCCCGCCCGGGATTGGCAGGGCGACGTATGGCTCACCGCTTCCGTTCTGGTGCGCGGCCAGGGCACCACGGATGGCTTCCACGAGCGCCATCTGTTGGTTCCCGCGCGGATGAAGCCCCGCCTGTTCGGCGCTGCCGGCAGCGAAGACCCCTTGGCCCGGCTGTCCAAATCGGCCATCGAGACGACGGGCCAGATGCAAAACCGCGTGCTCAAGCCCGCCGTATTCGTGCTCATGGAAGGCGCACCGGACAAGATCGCCTTCGACCGGGATTCCGCGGCCGCCTGGTGGGAACGCTTCGCCGCCCGCTTCGAGCAACGGTGGTCCGATGCCTATTTCCCCTGGCTCTGGTCCGTGCCCGAGTCTTTTGACCACACAGAACAAATACTCGACTGGATCCGGCAACTGAAGGACCACGCCGAGGCCGTGCTACGCGAGGCCGAGGCCACGCTCCCCCAGCACACCGGCCGCTACTGGCACGCCCGGGTGGCCGCGGAACGCGCCTTCTACGGCGCCCTCTACAAGCACTTCCCCGACCTCAAGGAGACCCGCCATGAGCACATCGCCTGATTCCCTGGCCCGCACCATGGCCCACATCGCTGCCACCCTCGGCAGCGAGCACTTCCCCACCGGCGAGCGGGCGGCGCTCCGGCGCATGAGCCCGGGTCAGCCACCGCCCCTCTACTTCTACCGCTTCGCCCTGCGCCACCTGCCCGAAGGCTGGGAGCGCAACGAGCCGGACTGGGGCACCCTAACCGCCGGCATCGCCCTCATGGTCCCTCACGCCCATCAACCCGGGCGCGGGCTGGGAACGGCCCTCGGCGAGGCCGGCTACAGCGAAGGCCGCCTGGAGCGCCTGCTCCAGAGCGAGGGCGACACACGCCGCACCCTGTTCCTGCGCGCCGTGCGTTTCCTCGCCGCCAAGGCCCAACCCTTCGACTGGCTGGACGGCGCCCAACTGCTCCTCACCATCAACCAAGAGAAACGGGAAGCCGTGCACCGGCGCATCGCCCGCGATTTCTACACCATCGTCGATCAACAAAAGTCCGCCTGACAAGGAGAAGCCCCATGTTCCTGCAAATCCACTTCCTCACCAGCTACCACGCCACCCTCCTGAACCGCGACGATGCGGGCCTTGCCAAGCGCATCCCCTTCGGCGGCGCCGAGCGCCTGCGTGTTTCCAGCCAGTGTCAGAAGCGCCACTGGCGCGAATGGCTCATGGAACGCACCGACCTGCCCTCGGCCCTGCGCACCCGGGAATTTTTTGGCCGCGAGGTCAAGCGCCGGTTGGTGGAGGCGGGGGTGGACGAGGCGCTCGCCCACACGCTCACCTTCCACCTGGCCAAGGCCCTCCTCACCGCTGCCGGCGAAAAGGACGCCGTGGACAAAGAAACCCTGGCCATGAAACAGCCGGTGCTCTTCGGCAAGCCGGAGGCGGATTTCTTCGTCTGGCTCATCCAGGAGGCCGCCAAGCAGGGCGACGAGCAGGCCGCCAAGGACTGGCTCACCCAGCAGCTCAAAGAGGGCAAGAAAAACCTCAAGGCCCTCATGAACCAGGCCGGGGTGCACAATCTCGCCGCCGGCTTCGAGGGCGCACTGTTCGGCCGTTTCGTCACCTCCGACATCCTCGCCCGCCTGGATGCCCCGGTGCATGTGGCCCACGCCTTCACCACCCACCCCCTCGACACCGAAGTGGACTTCTTCACCGTGGTGGACGATCTCAACAAGGACGAGGAAACCGGCGCCG
>WFVN01000071.1 GCA_015491615.1 Gammaproteobacteria bacterium | reverse complement strand
GCCGGGGTCCCCATGATTCGGCCCGTCCATTAAGGTGAACTGAACATCCCATGAAACGTCGTCGCGGAGAGCTCAAAGAGCGCAATCAGCACCTGCTGAAGGTGTTGGTGGAGGAGTACATCCGCGAGGGGCATCCGGTCAGCTCCAAGCACCTGGCGGAGGTCTCCGGTCTGCAGGTGAGCCCGGCCACCATTCGCAACATCATGGCGGAATTGGAGGCGCAAGGCTACATCCGCGCGCCCCACACCTCGGCCGGCCGGGTGCCCACCCTCAAAGGTTATCAGCTCTTCGCCCATCGCCTGGTGACGGTGCGTCCTTTGCAAGCCTCCCTGGTGGCACATCTGCGTGAGGAACTGGGGGCGGAGCAGGACCCTGAGGAGATCCTCGACCGCGCCACCCGGTTGCTGTCGGAGGTCACCCGCCTGACCGGGCTGGTGACACTGCCGCGCCGCGAGCATCTCTGTCTGCGTCATATCGACCTGCTACCCCTCAGCGACAACCGCGTGCTGGCCATCCTGGTACTCAACGAGCACGAGGTGCAGAACCGCATCTTCCACACCCGCCGTGCCTACGGCGCGGACGAACTCCAACGGGCGGCCAACTTCATCAACGCCCACTTCGCCGGTGAGCGGCTGGAGAATTTGCGCGCGCGCATGGGCGAGGCCCTGGCGCGCCAGCGGGCGGAGCTGGGGGCGCTCATCGACGACCTGACGAGTGCCTCCGACCGCCTCTTCACCCCCGTGGAGGGGGAGGGGTTGCGCGTCAGCGGCGAGGCCAACCTGCTGGAGTTCCGCGATCTCACCGAGGACATCGCCCGCCTCAAGCGCCTCTTCGCCAGTCTCAGCGAACAGCACGAGATGTTGGAGGTCCTCGAACGTTGCTTGGAGGCGGAGGGGGTGCAGGTGTTCGTGGGTAGCGAGTCCGGCCACGAGGCCCTCAGCGACTTCAGCCTCGTCACCGCCCGTTATGGGGTGGACGACGGCGTGGTGGGCGTGCTGGGAGTCATCGGCCCTACCCGTATCCCCTACGACGAGGTGATCCCGGTGGTAGATATCACCGCCCGTCTCGTGGGCACGGCGTTGGATTTCGGCAAACCGACCCCATAATCCGGACGAGGGCCGCCATGGCGGTCCGCCACAAGATTTTTTGCAGGAGGACGAAATGAGCGAAGAGCAGACCACCCAGCGGCCCGAAGACGAGGCCGCGGCACAGGACAACGCCCAGGTCGAGGGGCGGCAGGAGGAGGCCGGCGACGACGCCCTGGCCGCCGCCCGCGCCGAGGCGGAGCAATACAAAGAAGAAGTGCTGCGCGCCCGCGCCGACCTGGAGAACGCCCGCCGGCGCCACGAGCGGGAGCTGGACGGGGCGCGCCGCTACGCTCTGGAGTCCTTCCTCCAGGAGTTGCTGCCGGTTATCGACAGCCTGGAACTGGGCCTGGCGGCGGTGAGCGAGACGGAAAACGCCGAGGTGGAGAAATTCCGCGAGGGCACCGAGCTCACCCTGAAGATGCTGCTGGGGCTCCTGGAGAAATACGGCGTCACCCCCATCTACCCGGTGGGCGAGAAGTTCAACCCCGAGCTCCATCAGGCCATGAGCATGCAGGAAACGGCGGACGCTGAGCCTGGCACCGTCCTTACCGTGGTGCAGAAGGGCTACAAGCTGCACGATCGGGTCGTGCGCCCGGCCATGGTCATCGTCGCCAAGGCGCCGCAGGACCAAGGCAAGGGCGGCCAGTTGGACGAGCAGGCTTGAAAAGGCGTCCGCCGCTCCCATTGAAAGAACGACCGACGAACACGCACAACGAACGACCACAGCACGGAGACTGAAGACATGGGCAAGATTCTGGGAATCGACTTGGGAACCACCAACTCCTGCATGGCCATCATGGAAGGGGGCAAGGTGAAGGTGATCGAGAACGCCGAAGGCGCCCGCACCACCCCCTCGGTGGTGGCCTTCACCGAAGAGGGCGAGGTGCTGGTGGGCGAGCCCGCCAAGCGCCAGGCCGTCACCAATCCCGCCAACACCTTCTACGGCGTCAAGCGCCTCATCGGGCGCAAGTTCGACGAGGAAGTGGTGCAGCGGGAGATGAACATGGTCCCGTACAAGATCGTGCGCGCCGACAACGGTGACGCCTGGGTGGAGGCGCGTGGCAAGAAGATGGCGCCGCCGGAGATCTCCGCGCGCGTCCTCATGAAGCTCAAGAAGGACGCCGAGGCCTACCTGGGCGAGGAGATCAAGGAGGCGGTCATCACCGTGCCCGCCTACTTCAACGACTCCCAGCGCCAGGCCACCAAGGACGCTGGCAAGATCGCCGGCCTCGACGTCAAGCGCATCATCAACGAGCCCACCGCCGCGGCCCTGGCCTACGGCATGGACAAGAAGCACAAGGGCGACGCCAAGATCGCCGTCTACGACCTGGGCGGCGGCACCTTCGACATCTCCATCATCGAGAT
>WFVN01000070.1 GCA_015491615.1 Gammaproteobacteria bacterium | reverse complement strand
GAGATGTGTATAAGAGACAGCCTTCCACCCACGCCCTGGACCTGGCCAAGACCCTGACGCTGGGCTGCCATTTGCGCCTCCTCCCCCCGCGTCTGCTCGTGCTGGCGGTGGAGACAGGTGAAGAAGACACCCCCGAACGCGCCCTGGAGCGGGCTTGGCCCGCGTTGCAGGCCGCCGTCACCGAGTTCTTCCTGCAACCTTTCAGGTAGACGAGCGCCCCCCGCCCTACACAGAAGGAGATCAGCGCGGACACCTGTGGCGCCGAAAAAGTCGGACGAAAAAACCCCGGCATATGCCGGGGTCTCGGGTCGAACCGCTCCGCTGGGGACGGAGTATGCCTCACAGGTCAGTCTTCTCCCTTGCCGACCTGCATCTGCTCCTTGAGGAGGTCGCCCAGGGTGGTGGTGGCCGGGCCCGCACTGGCGCCGTAGCTCTCCAGGGCCTCGGCCTCTTCAGCGTAGTCCTTGGCCTTGATGGAGAGGTTGATGGTGCGGTTCTTGCGGTCCATGCCGATGAACTTGGCCTCCACCTCGTCGCCGGGCTTGAGGACGTTGCGGGCGTCTTCCACCCGCTCGCGGGACAGCTCGGAAGCGCGCAGGTAACCTTCCACGCCGTCTTCCAGCTCCACCACGGCGCCCTTGGCGTCCACTTCCTTCACCACGCCCTTGACGATGCTGCCCTTCTCGTGGGTGGCCAGGAAGTTGGAGACCGGATCCTGCTCCAACTGCTTGATGCCGAGGGAGATGCGCTCGCGCTCGGGGTCGATGGCGAGGATGACGGTCTCGATCTCGTCGCCTTTCTTGAACTTGCGGATGGCCTCCTCGCCCGGCTCGTTCCAGGAGATGTCGGACAGGTGCACGAGGCCGTCGATGCCGCCCTCCAGGCCGATGAAGATGCCGAAGTCGGTGATGGACTTGATCTTGCCGGTGATGCGCTCGCCCTTCTTGTGGTTGGCGGCGAACTCTTCCCAGGGGTTGGGCTGACACTGCTTGATGCCGAGGGAGATGCGGCGGCGCTCCTCGTCGATGTCCAGCACCATCACTTCCACCTCGTCGCCCACCTGGACGATCTTGGAGGGGTGGATGTTCTTGTTGGTCCAGTCCATCTCGGAGACGTGCACCAGGCCCTCCACGCCTTCTTCGATCTCCACGAAGCAGCCGTAGTCGGTGATGTTGGTGACCTTGCCGAACACGCGGGTGCCGACCGGGTAGCGGCGGGCGATGTCCACCCAGGGATCCTCGCCCAGTTGCTTGAGGCCGAGGGAGACGCGATTGCGCTCGCGGTCGAACTTGAGGACCTTGACCTCGATCTCATCGCCGATGTTGACCACTTCGGAAGGGTGCTTGACCCGCTTCCAGGCCATGTCGGTGATGTGCAGCAGGCCGTCGATGCCGCCCAGGTCCACGAAGGCGCCGTAGTCGGTGAGGTTCTTGACGATGCCCTTGAGCACCGCGCCTTCCTTCAGGTTCTCCAGCAGGGCCTCGCGCTCGGCGCTGTATTCGGCCTCCACCACGGCGCGGCGGGAGACGACCACGTTGTTGCGCTTGCGGTCGATCTTGATGACCTTGAACTCCAGGTCCTTGCCTTCCAGGTAGCCGGGATCGCGCACCGGGCGCACGTCCACCAGGGAGCCGGGCAGGAAGGCGCGCACGCCGTTGATGTCGACGGTGAAACCGCCCTTGACCTTGTCGACGATCTTGCCGGTGACCGTCTCGTTGTTCTCGAAGGCCTTCTCCAGGAAGTTCCAGGTCTCGGCCCGCTTCGCCTTCTCGCGCGACAGACGGGTCTCGCCCCATCCGTCTTCCACCGCCTCGATGGCGACGTCCACCTCGTCGCCCACGGCGACTTCCAGTTCCCCGTTTTCGTTCTTGAACTGCTCGATGGGGATGACGGATTCGGTCTTGAGGCCGGCGTTCACCAGCACGGCGTTGTCGAGGATGGCCACCACCTTCGCCTTGACGATGTCGCCGGGGCGGAGGCTCTGTTGGCTGATGGTCTGTTCGAAGAGTTCTGCGAAGCTTTCGGTCATGGGTTGCGGTTTACCTTGCCAGCCCGAGGGCTGATCGACTGTGGTTGGGTTAAAGACAAACACGCCCGCGCCACGGTCCGTGGGGCGGACGTCCCGTTTCACTCCTGCCCGGCTGCCTCGGGGATCCGCTCGGTCGCCAGGCGCAGGATCTCTTGGACCACCGACTCCGGGTCCCGTTCCGTGCTGTCGATGACGACGGCATCGGGGGCAGGCTTCAAGGGGGCCACCGGCCGTTCCCGGTCGCGACGGTCCCGCTCGCGGATATCGGTCAAAATCTGCGCAAGGTTAACATCGAGCCCCTGGGCTTTCAACTGCTCGAACCGGCGCCGCGCGCGCTCCTCGGGGCTCGCCTCCAGGAACACCTTGAGGGGGGCATCGGGGAACACCACGGTGCCCATGTCGCGGCCGTCGGCGACCAGGCCGGGGGGGCGGCGGAAGGCCCGCTGGCGGTCCAGGAGGGCCTCGCGCACGCGCGCCAGGGCGGCCACGCGGGAGGCGGCGGCGCCGGCGTCCTCGCCGCGGATGGCCTCGCTCACGTCCTCCCCCTCCAGGATCACCCGCGCCCCCTCGAAGCGCACGTCCAGGTCGCGGGCCAGCGCCGCCAGGGCCGCCTCGTCGCCCAGGTCCACCCCATGACGGAGGGCGGCCAGGCCGAGGACCCGGTAGAGGGCGCCGGAGTCCAGGAAGTGCCAGCCCAGGCGCGCGGCCACGGCCCGCCCGACGGTCCCCTTGCCGGAACCGGAGGGGCCGTCGATGGTGATCACCGGCGCCGCGCTCATGCCGTCACCACCTCCACGTCCAGGCCGGCCTGGCTCGCCAGCTCGGGGAAGCCGGGGAAGGAAGTGGCGACGTTGGCGCAGTCGCGGATGCGCACCGGGCCGTCGGTACGCAGGGAAGCGACGGTGAAGGCCATGGCGATGCGGTGGTCGCCGTGGCTGTCCACCGTGCCGCCGTGCAGGGAACCGCCGTGGATGCGGATGCCGTCGGCGGTGGGCTCGGCGCGCGCCCCCAGGGCCTGGAGGCCGTCGGCCATGACTTGGATGCGGTCCGATTCCTTCACCCGCAGTTCCTCGGCGCCGGTGAGGACGGTCTCCCCCTCGGCCAGGGCGGCGGCCACGAACAGCACCGGGAATTCGTCGATGGCCAGGGGGACCAGGTCTTCGGGGATGTGGATGCCGTGCAGGGGGGCGTGGCGCACGCGCAGGTCGGCCACCGGCTCGTCGCCGAAGGTGCGTTCGTTCTCGATGTGGATGTCGGCGCCCATCTCCCGGAGGATGTGGATGACGCCGGTGCGGGTGGGATTGATGCCCACGTCCTTCAGGACCAGTTCCGAGCCCGGGGCGATGGTGGCGGCGACGAGGAAGAAGGCGGCGGAGGAGATGTCCGCGGGGACCTGCAGGGCGGTGGCGCTGAGGCGCCCGCCGCCCACCAGGCAGATGCCATGGTCTTCCCGGGTCACCTCAAAGCCGAAGGCGCGCAGCATGCGCTCGGTGTGGTCGCGGGTGACCGCCGGTTCGCGCACGCAGGTGCGCCCCTCGGCGTAGAGCCCGGCCAAGAGGATGGCCGATTTCACCTGCGCGCTGGCCACCGGCAGGTCGTAGTCGATGGCCCGCAGGCGTTGGCCGCCGTGGATGTACAGGGGGGCGGTGCCCTCGGGGGTGGTGTCGATGCGCGCCCCCATCTCCGCCAGGGGGCGGGTGACGCGGCGCATGGGGCGGCGGGAGAGGGATGCGTCGCCGGTCAGTTCGCTGTCGAAGCGCTGGCCGGCGAGGAGGCCGGCGAGGAGGCGCATGGAGGTCCCCGAGTTGCCCAGATACAGGGGGCCTTGGGGGGCCTGGAGGCCGTCGCGGCCGACCCCGCGGATGGTCACCCGGCCGTCTTCGGGGCCCTGGATGTCCACGCCCATGGCGCGGAAGGCGGCGACGGTGGCGAGGGCGTCCTCCCCTTCCAGGAACCCGGTCACTTCGGTGACGCCGTCGGCGATGGCGCCGAGCATGACGGCGCGGTGGGAGATGGATTTGTCTCCGGGGACGCGCAGGCTGCCGGTGAGGGGGCCGCCGCCGCGGGCGAGGTAGTCGATGCGCGGGTTCATGGGTTCATTCCTGGTTCTGCGTGTATCGGTCGCGCGCCGCCTTGGCGCGGGCGAAGGTCTCGTGCAGGGCCTGGCCGCGGCCTTGTTCCATGTCCCTCGCCAGGCCCTCCAGCTCGGCGGCGAAGCGGCGCAGCAGGGGGACGATGGCGGCGCGGTTGTGGAGGCAGATGTCGCGCCACATGACCGGGTCGGAGGAGGCGATGCGGGTGAAGTCGCGGAAACCGCCGGCGGCGTAGCGGAAGATCTCCCGGTGCTCCTCCATGCGCGCGAGCATGTCCACCAGGCCGTAGGCGAGCAGGTGCGGCAGGTGGGAGGTGGCGGCGAGGACCTCGTCGTGGCGGCGCGGGTCCATCTCCACCACCTGGGCGCCGACGCCGGTCCACAGGGCGCGCACCTGGGCGGTGGCGGCAGGGTCGCTCTCGGGCACGGGGGTGAGGATGGTGCAGCGGCCGTCGAAGAGGCCGTCGAAGGAGGCGGCGACGCCGCTCTTTTCCGTGCCGGCGATGGGGTGGCCGGGGACGAAGCGCGCCGGCACCGCCCCCACCGCCTCACGCACCTGGTCGATCACCGCTCCCTTGACGCTGCCCACGTCGGTAACCACGGCGGTGGGCTCCAGATGCGGATGGATGCGCTGGTAGATCTCGCCCATGGCGCCCACGGGGACGGCCAACACCACCAGGTCGGCGCCGGCCACCGCCGCCTCCGGCTGGGTCTGGTAGCGGTCGATCACCCCTAGGGCGAGGGCCTGGCGCAACTGCCCTTCGTCCCGACTGCAGCCGACGATCTCGCCCACCAAGCCGCGGGCGCGGGCGGAACGCGCCAGGGATCCGCCGATGAGGCCCACGCCGATGACGCACAGGCGGGGCCGGTCCATCACACGCTCCGGCCGAGCACCCGGGCGATGCCGCCCACGTGGGCCATGAGGTCCTGGAGCTGCCGGGAGTCGATGGCCTGGTCGGCGTCGCACCAGGCCTCGCAGGGGGTGGGGTGCATCTCCACCAGCAAGCCGTCGGCGCCGGCGGCGATGGCGGCGTAGGAGAGGGCCGGGACCAGCTCGGCCTTGCCGCCGGCGTGGGAGGGATCGACGATCACCGGCAGGTGCGTCTCTTTCTTGAGGACGGGGATGGCGGTGACGTCGAGCATGTTGCGGTAGGCGCGCTCGAAGCTGCGCACCCCCCGTTCGCAGAAGATGATGTTGTGGTTGCCGCCGGCGGCGATGTACTCGGCGGCCATGAGCCACTCGGAGATGGTGGCGGCCATGCCGCGCTTGAGGATCACCGGCGTCTGAGTGCTGCGGCCCACCTCCTTGAGGAGGTCGAAGTTCTGCATGTTGCGGGTGCCGATCTGGATCACGTCCACCTCGTATTCGAGGAAGGTGTCCAGCATACGTACGTCCATGAGTTCGGTGACGATGGGCAGGCCCTCGGCGTCCGCCGCTTCGCGGAACATCTTCAGCCCTTCCACGCCCCTGCCCTGGAAGGTGTAGGGGCTGGTGCGGGGCTTGAAGGCGCCGCCACGCATGAGACGGCAGCCGGCGGCCTTGACGCCGCGCGCGGCGGCACGCATCTGCTCCGGCGTCTCCACCGAACAGGGGCCGGCGATGACCTGGATCTGCTCGCCCCCCAGGGGGATGCCCTTGATGTCGATGACGGTATTCTCCGGGTGGGAGTCGCGGGAGACGATCTTGTAGGGTTTCTGGATGCGCAGCACCTCTTCCACCCCGGGGAGGGCGCGGATGACGTCCTTGTCCACACAGGTGACGTCGCCGATGGCGCCGATCACCGTGCGGCTCACCCCCCGGGAGACGTTGGTGTCCACCCCCATGGCCTGGAGGCGCTCCACCACCCGTTCGATCTGATCGCCGGTCGCCCGGCTGCTCATCACTACGATCATTCGTTCACCTCGCGGGCCCGCGGCCCATGAAAACGACGGCGCGCCGTCAGGCCCCGGATCGCTCCAGGACCGCCGACAGCGCGTCCAGAAACCGTTGGTTCTCTTCTTCCTGCCCGACGCTCACCCGCAGGTGGCGGGGCATCCCGTAGGCGCCCACGGGGCGGACGATGACGCCCCGGCGCAGCAGCGCATCATACACCGGCGCGGCGGGGCGGCCCAAGTCCATGCTGATGAAATTGCCGGCGCTGGGGATGAAGTCCAGCCCCAAATCGCGCAGGCCGGCCTCCAGTTGCGCCCTGCCCTGCTCGTTCACCTGCCTCGCGCGGGCCAGGTGGGCCTCGTCGTCGAGGGCGGCGCGGGCGGCGGCCTGGGCGGGGAGGTTGACGTTGAAGGGCTGGCGCACGCGGTTGAGGATCTCGGCCACTTGCGGATGACTGAGCGCGTAGCCGACGCGCAGGCCGGCGAGACCGTAAGCCTTGGAGAAAGTGCGGGTGACCACCAGGTTGGGGTGGGCAGCCAGGCGCGCGAGGGCGCTGACGTAGCCGGCCCGGCCGTCCAGATATTCGTGGTAGGCCTCATCCACCACCACCAGGGTGGTCTCGGGAATCTGAGCGAGGAAATCGGCGAGGGCCGCGTCGGTCACCCAGGTGCCGGTGGGGTTGTTGGGGTTGGCCACGAACACCACCTTGGCGTCGTGCACCCGCGCCGCCTCGGCCATGGCCGGCAGGTCGTGCCCCCAGGCGCGCGCCGGCACCGCCACCGCCCGTCCGCCCACCGCCTGGGTGGCCAGGGGATAGACGGCGAAGGCGTACTGGGAGAAGACCACCGCCTCTCCGGGGGCGACGAAGGCGCGCACCACCAGCTCCAGGACGTCGTTGGAGCCATTGCCCAGGGTGATGGACTCCATCTCCACCCCCAGGCGTTCGGCGAGGACGGCCCTGAGGCGGTGACCGCCGCCGTCCGGATAGCGGTGCACCTCGTCCAGGGCGGCGCGGGCGGCTGCCACGGCTTTCGGCGAGGGGCCGATGGGACATTCGTTGGAGGCCAGCTTGACCACCGAGGTGAGGCCCAGCTCCCGCTGCAGCTCGTCCTCGGGCTTGCCCGGCTGGTAAGGAAAGAGGCCACACACCCCCGGCGCGGCCCGGTCGCAGAAGTCCACCATCTACAGCACCGCTTTGGGAAAGGAACCAAGGACCCGTACCATGGCCGCCTCTGCCTCCAGCTCCCGCAGGGCCTCGGCCACCGGCGGGTCTTCCCGGTGGCCTTCGATGTCGATGAAGAAGACGTAGTCCCAGGGAGCGCGGCGGGAGGGGCGCGATTCGATGCGCGTCATGCTCACCCCGAGGCGGTCGAGGGGGGCGAGGAGCCGGTAGAGGGCCCCGGGGCGGTTCTGGGTGGAGAGCATGAGGGCGGTCTTGTCGCCCCCCGTGGGGCCGGCGTCGCGCGTGCCGATGACCAAGAAGCGGGTGGTGTTGTCGGGCTCGTCCTCGATGTTGGCGACGAGGATGTCCAGGCCGTAGATCTCCGCCGCCGCCTCGCTGGCGATGGCGGCTGCCTGGGCGTCCTCGGCGGCCAGACGCGCCGCCTCGGCGTTGCTGGCGACGCTCACCCGTTCGACGCCGGCCAGGTGGGCGGTGAGCCATTCGCGGCACTGGGCGAGGGCCTGCTGGTGGGCATACACGCGCCGCACCACGCCCAGATCGGGAGCGCGGGAGAGGAGCTGGTGGTGGATGCGCAGTACCACCTCGCCGCAGATCTTCAGGGGCGAGACCATGAAGCGGTCGAGGGTGTGGGTGACCACCCCCTCGGTGGAGTTCTCCACCGGCACTACGCCGTAGTGGGCGGCGCCCGCCTCCACCTCGCGGAAGACCTCGTCGATGGCACCCACCGGCACGGTGCGCACGGCGTGGCCGAAGTGCTTGATGGCGGCGGCCTGGGTGAACGTGCCCTCGGGGCCGAGGAAGGCCACTTCCAGGGGCTGTTCCAGGGCCAGGCAGGCGGACATGAGTTCGCGGAACAGGCGCGCCACCGTCTCGCCGGAGAGGGGGCCGGGGTTGCGCTCCTGCACCCGGCGCAGAATCTGCGCCTCCCGGTCGGGGCGGTAGAAGCCGTCGTCCCCCTCCCCCTGGGCACGCTTGGCCTCACCCACCGCCTGCGCCAGGCGGGCACGTTCATTGAAGAGCTCCAGCAGGCGTTCGTCGACGGCGTCGATGCGCGCCCGCAGCTCGTCCAGCCGCCCGCTCACGCACCCTCCGGATCGGGGATTGGACGCACCTTGAGGACGCCGTCGACGGCGGCGATGGCGGCGATGACGGCCTCGGAAGGGTGGCGGTCCACGTCGATGAGGGTGTAAGCCAGCTCGCCGCGGGACTTGTTCACCAGATCGACGATGTTGAGGCCGTCCTCGGCCAGGCGGGTGGAGATCTGCCCCACCATGTTGGGGACGTTGCGGTTGGCCACCGCCAGGCGGAAGCCCTCGCTGCGCGGCAGAACCACCTCGGGGTAGTTCACCGAGTTGACGATGTTGCCGTGCTCCAGATAGGCGCGCAGGGACTCCACCGCCATCACCGCGCAATTCTCCTCCGCCTCCGCGGTGGAGGCGCCCAGGTGGGGCAGGGCCACGACTTTGGGGTGGCGGCGATTGGCGTCGGTGGGGAAGTCGCACACGTAGGCGTGTAAATGGCCGGCGTCGAGGGCGGCGAGCACCGCGGGCTCGTCCACCACGCCGCCGCGGGCGAAGTTGAGGACGGTGGCGTCCTTGTGCATGCGGGCCAGGCGCTCGGCATTGATGAGACCGCGGGTGGTGTCGGTGAGGGGGACGTGGATGGAAACGAAGTCCACTCGCGCCACCAGATCGTCGACCCCCGCCGCCTGCTTCACCTTGGAGGACAGTTGCCAGGCGCCGGCGACGGTAATGCCGGGGTCGAAGCCGTATACCTCCATGCCCAGGTCCACCGCCATGTTGGCCACCAGGCGGCCGATGGCGCCGAGGCCGATCACCCCCAGGCGGCGACCCTTGAGTTCGAAGCCGGCGAAGCGCTTCTTGCCGTCCTCCACCGCCTTCTCCAGGGCCTCCCCTTGGAGGTCCAGGCCGCGCACGTAGTCCCAGGCAGGGCACAGATTGCGCGCCGCCAGGAGCATGCCGGCGAGGACCAGCTCCTTGACCGCGTTGGCGTTGGCGCCAGGGGTGTTGAACACCGGCACGCCGCGCAGCCCGAGGCGGTCCACCGGGATGTTGTTGACGCCGGCGCCGGCGCGCGCCACCGCCAGCACGCTGTCGGGGATGTCGTAGTCGTGGAGATTGAAGGAGCGGAGGATGATGGCGTCCGGGCGCGGCAGCTCGGAGGCCACTTCGTAGCGGTCGCGGGGCAAGTGTTCCAGCCCGGCGACGGAGATGTTGTTGAGGGTGAGGACCTTGAACATGGCGTCTCCTCAGCCGTGGCGCCGTTCGAATTCGGCCATGAACTGCACTAGGGCGTCTACCCCCTCTTCGGGCATGGCGTTGTAGATGGAGGCGCGCATCCCCCCCACCGAGCGGTGTCCCTTGAGGGTCACCAGGCCCTCGGCCGCCGCCTCCTCCAGGAACACCGGGTCCAGGGTCGGGTCGGCGAGGGTGAAGGGCACGTTCATCCACGAGCGGGCGGCCGGGTCCACCGGGTTGGCATAGAAGTCGGAGGCGTCGATGGCGGCGTAGAGCTTGTCCGCCTTGCGCTTGTTGCGCTCGCCCATGGCGGCCAGGCCACCCTGCTCCTTGATCCACTGGAACACCAGCCCGGCGATGTACCAGGCGTAGGTGGGCGGGGTGTTGTACATGGAATCCGCCTCGGCGTGAGTGGCGTAGTCCAGCAGGGTGGGGGTGCCCGCCTGGGCGTGGCCGATGAGGTCCTCGCGGACGATGACCAGGGTGAGCCCGGCGGGGCCGGCGTTTTTCTGCGCCCCGGCGTAGATGACCCCGAAGCGGGAGACGTCGATGGGACGGGAAAGGATGGTGGAGGACATGTCCGCCACCAGGGGCACGTCGCCGGTGTCGGGGATCCAGTGGAACTCCACCCCCTGGATGGTCTCGTTGGGGGTGTAGTGGACGTAGGCGGCCTCCGGGTCCAGCGCCCAGGTCTCCTGCGGCGGGACGGCGGTGAAACCGCTCTCCTCGGTGCTGGCGGCGATACTCACGGCGCCGAAGCGCTTGCCCTCGGCAAGGGCCTTCTTCGACCAGGAGCCGGTGAGGACGTAGTCCGCCTTGCCGGGGCCACGCATGAGGTTCAGGGGCACCATGGCGAACTGCAGGGAGGCGCCCCCCTGGAGGAACAGCACCCGGTAGTTCTCGGGGATGCCCATGAGTTCGCGCAGGTCGGCCTCGGCCTGGCGGGCGATGGACATGAATTCCTTGCCCCGGTGGCTCATTTCCATCACCGACATGCCGCTGCCGTGCCAGTCCAGCATCTCTTCCCGGGCCCGGCGCAGGACCTCCTCGGGCAGCATGGCCGGCCCGGCGCTGAAGTTGTACACCCTGCTCATGGTTCGTTTCCTTCTGCTTCGGTTTCCGATTCGTTCGCCTCGCCCGCCTCCTCGGCGATACGGACGATGCCCACCAGTTTCTCGCCCTCGTCCAGCTTGATGAGTTTCACCCCCTGGGTGTTGCGGGACAGGATCGACACCTCGGCCACGCGCGTGCGCACGAGGATGCCGCGGTCGGAGATGAGCATGATCTCGTCGTCCTCGCCCACCAGGACGGCGCCCACCACCGCACCGTTGCGCGCCGTGGTGCGGATGGAGATGACGCCCTGGCCGCCGCGGTTGTAGGTGGGGTACTCGTTCACCGGGGTGCGCTTGCCGTAGCCGTTCTCGGTGGCGGTGAGGACGAAGCAGTGTTCGGTGCCGTCGAGCACCAACAGGGACACCACCTTCTGCCCCTCGGCCAGGCGGATGCCGCGCACCCCGTAGGCGACCCGGCCCATGGGGCGCACCTGGGACTCGTGGAAGCGCAGGGCCTTGCCGTCGCTGGAGAGGAGCATCACCTCGCGTTCGCCATCGGTGAGGCCCACGCCCACCAACTGGTCGTCGTCGCGCAGGTCGATGGCGATGATGCCGTTGCTGCGCTCGTTGGCGAAGGCGGTGAGGGGGGTCTTCTTCACCTGCCCGCGCACGGTGGCCATGAAGACGAAACGGTCCTCGGCGTATTCCTTCACCGGCAGTACCGCGTTGATGCGCTCCCCTTCCTCCAGGGAGAGGAGGTTCACCAGTGGCCGGCCGCGGGCGTTGGGGCCGGCCTGGGGCAGTTTGTAGACCTTGATCCAGTACACCTTGCCGCGGCTGGAGAAGCACAGCAGGGTGTCGTGGCTGTTGGCCACGAACAGCTTCTCGACGAAGTCCTCCTCCTTGGTGCGGGCGGCGGTGCGGCCGCGCCCGCCGCGCCGCTGGGCGCGGTAGTCGGAGAGGGGCTGGGCCTTCACGTAGCCGGCATGGGAGAGGGTGACGACCATGTCCTCGCGGGGGATGAGGTCTTCGTCGGTGAGGTCGCTGTGGTCGGCACGGATCTCCGTGCGCCGCGCGTCGCCGAACTGCTCCTTCTCCGCCAGCAGCTCCTCGCGGATCACCTCCATGAGGCGCTCGGGGCGGGCGAGGATGTCCATGAGGCCGCGGATCTCGTCCAGCAGGGCCTGGTACTCTTGGATGATCTTGTCCTGCTCCAGGCCGGTGAGGCGGTGCAGGCGCATGTCGAGGATGGCCTGGGCCTGCTGCGGAGAGAGGTGGTAGAGGCCATCGCGGATGCCGTACGCCTCCTCCAGGTCTTCCGGGCGGGAAGCCTCGGCACCGGCGCGCTCAAGCATGGCGGTGACCGGGCCGGGCGCCCAGCCGCGGGCGAGGAGGGCCGCCTTGGCCTCCTGCGGGCCGGGGGATTTCTTGATGAGGGCGATGATGGGGTCGATGTTGGCCAGGGCCACTGCCAGCCCTTCCAGGATGTGGGCGCGGGCGCGCGCCTTGCGCAACTCGAAGACGGTGCGCCGGGTGACCACCTCGCGCCGGTGGCGGAGGAAGGCGTCGATGATCTGGCGCAGGTCGAGCAGGCGCGGCTGGCCGTCCACCAGAGCCACCATGTTGATGCCGAACACGGTCTGCAACTGGGTGTGCAGGTAGAGGTTGTTGAGGACCACCTCGCCGATCTCGCCGCGCTTGAGCTCGATGACCACGCGGATGCCTTCCTTGTCCGACTCGTCGCGCAGCTCGGCGATGCCCTCGATCTTCTTCTCCTTCACCAGCTCGGCGATCTTCTCCATGAGCCGGGCCTTGTTCACCTGGTAGGGCAGCTCGGTGACGATGATGGTGTCGCGGTCGGCCTTGTCGTCGCGCTCGACGCGGGCGCGGGCGCGCACGTGGATGCGACCGCGTCCGGTGCGGTAGGCCTCGCGGATGCCCTGGGCGCCGTTGATGATGCCGGCGGTGGGGAAGTCGGGGCCCTGGATGTGGCCCATGAGGCCGTCGATGCCGATGTCCGGGTCGTCGATGACCGCCACGCAGGCGTCGATGACCTCGCGCAGGTTGTGCGGGGGGATGTTGGTGGCGATGCCCACGGCAATGCCGGCGCCGCCGTTGACGAGCAGGTTGGGGATGCGCGCCGGCAGCACCGCCGGCTCCTGCTCCGACTCGTCGTAGTTGGGGACGAAGTCCACCGTCTCCTTGTCGATGTCCGCCAGCAGCTCGTGGGCGATGCGGCTCATGCGCACTTCGGTGTAACGCATGGCCGCCGGGGCGTCGCCGTCGATGGAGCCGAAGTTGCCCTGCCCGTCGATGAGGGGGTAGCGCAGGGAGAAGGGCTGCGCCATGCGCACGATGGTGTCGTACACCGCCGCGTCGCCGTGGGGGTGGTATTTACCGATCACGTCACCCACCACGCGGGCGGATTTCTTGTAGGGCTTGTTCCAGTCGTTGCCCAGCTCGTGCATGGCGTACAGCACGCGCCGGTGCACCGGCTTGAGACCGTCGCGCACGTCGGGCAGGGCGCGCCCGACAATGACGCTCATGGCGTACTCCATGTAGGAGGTACGCATCTCGTCTTCGATGTTGACGGGAAGGACTTCTTTGGCGAACGTTTCCATGCAGAATCAACGCGTTGAGGGCGGGAGAGGGCACCCCGGCGGCATTACGCGCCCGGGCGCCAAAATACGCGGAATTGTAACATGAATGGGGCCTGACCGGCAGTTTCGGTCAGTCTTGCATCAGGTCCACCAGGCACTCGTGCACCGGGTGCACCAGCACCCCCCGCTCGGTGACGATGGCATCGACGAGTTCGGCGGGGGTGACGTCGAAGGCCGGGTTCCAGGCCTCGGCGCCGGCGGCGGCGACACGCTTGCCACCCAGCTCCAGGACCTCGTCGGCGGGGCGTTCCTCGATGGGGATGTCCTCGCCGCTGGCGAGGGAGAGGTCGATGGTGGAAGTGGGGGCGACGACCATGAAACGCACCCCGTGGCGGCGGGCGGCCAGGGCCAGGGCATAGGTGCCGATCTTGTTGGCCACATCGCCGTTGGCGGCGATGCGGTCGGCGCCGACGATCACCCAGCCCACGCGCCCCTGTTTCATGAGCCAGGCGGCGGCGCCGTCCGCCAGGAGGGTCACCGGGATGCCGTCCTGGAGCAGTTCCCAGGCGGTGAGGCGCGCCCCCTGCAGCCAGGGACGGGTCTCGTCGGCGTACACCCGCTCGATCTTCCCTTCCTTCCAGGCGCTGCGGATCACCCCCAGGGCGGTGCCATAACCGCCGGTGGCCAGGGCGCCGGCGTTGCAATGGGTGAGGACGCCGCAGCGCGAGTCGACGAGGGCCGCCCCCAGTTCGCCCATGCGCAGGTTGGCGGCCAGGTCCTCGGCGTGGATGGCGCGCGCCTCGTCCAGCAGGGCCGGTTCCGGGTCCTGGTCGTCGGGCAGGTCCAGCCCCAAATGACGCATGCGGCGCACCGCCCACACCAGATTCACCGCTGTGGGGCGGGCGCCGGCCAGGCGTTCCAGGTCCGCCTCCCAGGGACCCTTCCAGCCAGCCCCGTATGCCCGCCAGGCGGCGCGTGCCGCCAGCACCGCCCCATAGGCGGCGGCAATGCCGATGGCAGGGGCGCCGCGCACCACCATGTCTCGGATGGCGTCGATGGCCCCGTCCACGTCGTCGATGCGAAGATAGACCGTCTCCCCAGGCAGACGCCGCTGATCCAGCAGCGTCAACGCCCCGTACGTCCAAGCGACCGCGTGCACCCCGTCGTTCATCTCCGACTCCTGCATTGGGAAAGCGGAGGATGATAGCCCCGCCGGGCGGGGGCGTCGATGATGAGGGCCGCGCCCCGGCGGGTTATACTGGCCCGTCCCATCGTCTTGGTACGTCGTCATGGAATCGGCCGACACCCTCATCCATGCCCGCTGGATCGTGCCCGTGGCCCCGCGCGGGCGGGTCCTGGAGGACCACAGCCTGGTCCTGCGCGACGGGCGCGTCCTCGATTGCCTGCCCACCCCCGCGGCCCAGGACCGCTACCGCGCCCCGGCGGAGCTGACCCTCGACCGCCACGCCCTCATCCCCGGCCTGGTCAACGCCCACACCCACGCCGCCATGAACCTCCTGCGCGGCCTCGCCGACGATCTGCCCCTGATGACCTGGCTGCAGGAGCACATCTGGCCGGCGGAGCAGCGCTTCGTCACCCCCGAGTTCGTCTTCGACGGCACCG
>WFVN01000069.1 GCA_015491615.1 Gammaproteobacteria bacterium | reverse complement strand
GGGCGAGGGTGGCCTCCATGTGGGCGAACATGGCGCGCGCGTGTGCCTCGTAAGAGACGCCGGGCTCGCGCTCGTAGCAGTCGGGGGAGGGCACGGTGATGGGTTGCAGGAGGAGGGGCTCGTAGGTCTCCTTGTAGAGGGCCACGTCACCCACCGCCAGGGCGCCCAGGGTCTCCCCGTGGTAGCTGTTGGAGAGGTTCACGAAGCGGGTCTTGGCCGTTTTTCCGCGATTGCGCCAGTAGTGGAAGCTCATCTTCAGGGCCACTTCCACCGCCGAGGAGCCGTTGTCGGCGTAGAAGACCCGGTTGAGCCCTTCGGGGGTGACGGCCGTCAGGCGCTCGGCCAGCTCCACCGCCGGGGCGTGGGTGAAACCGGCGAGGATGACATGTTCCAACTCGTCCAGTTGCGCCTTCAGGGCGGCGTTGATGCGCGGATTGGCGTGCCCGAAGAGGTTCACCCACCAGGAACTGATGGCATCCAGGTAGCGGCGGCCCTCGAAATCCTCCAGCCACACCCCTTCGCCCCGGCGGATGGGGATGAGGGGGAGGGTCTCGTGGTCCTTCATCTGCGTGCAGGGGTGCCAGAGGTGGGCGAGATCCCGCTGCAACCAAACCCTGTTGTTCATGAGGCTTTGTCCGATAACAGATTAGAGAATTATGTCGACCTAAATTCTTGGGTTCAATGAAAACAACGAGATGCGAAATTTTTCTCATGGGGATCCCTTGCCGGTTCCCACTGCGTGTGTGATATAGTCTTCGATCCGACAAGCATAAATAATTTTGATGCGATGCGACGAATGGGTGGGGTCCCGATGACGAGCAATGTGCATCCCCTGTTTCGCCGGGCGGTGGTCCTTTTCCTGGGACTGGCCCTCCTTTCCACGCTCGGTTGCGGTCGCGCCCGCCCCCCCCTGAATCCCGAGACCCCCGGTCTCTATGCCGTTCCCCAAAAAATCGCCGAAAACGCCTCCGGGCAGGCTACTACCCAGTTGGATCTGAAGGTGGTCCTGAAGCCCGCGCGCCAGAATACCATCACCGTGGACTGGCGTCTGGAGGACGGTACCGCCAAGCTGGGCGAGGACTACACCGCCTCGCAGACCTCCGGCACCTTCACTTTCAATCCCGGTGAAGAGGAAAAGACCATCCGCGTACAGATCGTGAACGACGATCTCTACGAAGGCCGCCCGGGGGAGGAGTTTCATCTGGTGCTCACCAATGCCCAGGGGGCCGACATCGTGCAAGGCGACGGGGTGATCCTCATCGAGGACGAGGACCCCATGCCTTTCGCCTCTCTCGTCGCCGATGCGGACACGGTGCCCGAGGCCGAGACCACCGAGGGTTTCCGGCGCCTCACCTTCCGGGTGCGACTGAACATTCCCAGTGGCCTGCCGGTGGAGGCGCCGGTAGATACCAACGGCTCCGCCACGGCCACCCCCTACGGTGACTACCGCCTCCTGGACGGCGCCGGCAATCCGTTGATCCTGCCCTTGCAGTTCACTTTCGCTCCAGGGGAGACGGAGAAGACCTTCACCGTGGAGGTGATCGACGACGGGGCGGCGGAGAACGACGAGGTGATCCTCCTGGGGGTGACCGACGATCTGAGCGGCGCCCTGCGTCACGCCACCCAGGACATCGAGACGGTCACCATCGAAGACGACGACCGTCCCGATTACGCCGCCGTCTCCACCTCGCCCCGGCGGCGCCTCAACGACACCGGCATGATTCGTTTCGCCTATCGCATCGAGTGGGACAACGACAACGACGGGGTAGTGGACGCGATCGCCGACGACCATACCTGGGAAGACCCTTATCTGACCTTGGCCGACGTGCAACAGCCGTCCGCCATCAAGAACCTCTATTTCTACGACGGCCAGGACGCCCTCTACGGGCGCGACGCCGATGCCCGCGCCGCCAGCGGCGACGTGAACGCCAGCGGTTTCCGCTTCACCAAGCTGGACGAGAACGGCCAACCCTTGGACGACCAGAGCGCCGATTACGCCACCACTCCCTGGCACTGCGTGCGCGACGAGACCACCGGATTGATCTGGGAGGTAAAGGTCCCACAACCGGACGACGACCCGACCGCCAGGCCGTTGCACGGAGAATCCACCAAATTTTATTGGTACGACGTGGATGGTAGCGCCAATGGCGGTGATCGAGGAAAGGCGGGCCTGCCCGACTGCGCCGACGGCATTTGCGCCACCTCCACCTTCGTCGCCCAGGCCAACGCCGAGCGCTGGTGCGGGATGACCGGCTGGCGCCTGCCCACCCTGGAGGAGTTGCGATCCATTGCCGACTACGGGGGGGACGTGAACCGTTTGAACGCGGTTTCTCCGTCGCCTGCCCCGCTGGACCGTGCCTACTTCCCCAACTACAACCCGGGGGGAGGTTATTGGACCAGCACCCCGGACAATGCCGACCCCAATCGCGCCTGGGCCATCAAATTCCAGTTCCAAGGGGTGCCTCAGGACGAGTCCACCCTCAAGAGCGAAGCGCTTTTCGTGCGCCTGGTGCGCGATGGATCCTGACGGCCGGAGATGACCATGCGCTTGACCCTCTTTCTCCTCACCCTCGCTTTCCTCGCCCCGGTGGCGCAGGCCGCCACCACGCCGAACGAGTGCGAAAACGACGGTACCGATGCCATCCGTGCCACCACCCCCAGCGAACGATTCCATATCCCGACCAGTAACGGTCAAGTGGTATTGGACAAGGAAACCGGTCTCCTCTGGGCCCGCTGTCCTCTGGGATATACCTTCGGCGGGCGCGGTGTCTGCGAGGCGATTCCGGGCGAGACGACTTTCTTCGCCTGGGGAGAGGCGTTGGCGGCGGTAGTGGCGCTCAACAACGCTTCCACGACCTTCCTGGACACCGGATTCAGTGACGGTTGGCGTCTGCCCAACGTCAAGGAGCTGGCCTCCATCGTCGAGCGGCGCTGCAGCAATCCGGCCCTCAACGGCAATGTATTCCCCGGCCACCTGCCCACCTATTACTGGAGTGCGACTCCAATGTCTCAAGTCCCCAGGGTGGGGCAAGAAGATGTGGAGCAGGTGTGGGCGGTGAACATGAAGAGCGGCGCGGTGCTGGCCATTTTCAAGGGCGACCCGGACGACGAGTTCACCGAGCGCGGCCTGGCCCTGCCGGTGCGCGAACTGACCGACGCCGAGTTCCAGGACTGGCTGAGCCGCTGAGCCCCCTCTGCCCCCTGTGCGGGGCCGACGATCTCGGCATCCACTACCTGGATGGCCGCCGCGACTACCTGCGTTGCCCCCGTTGTCGGCTGATCCACGTTCCCGCCCACCAGCACCTGTCGCCGGCGGCCGAGCGGGCCGAGTACGACCGCCACCGCAACGACGTCCACGACCCCGGTTACCGCCGTTTCCTGGGGCGCATCCTGCCGCCCTTGCGGGCCCGTCGGCCGCCGCCCGCCCAAGGGTTGGAC
>WFVN01000068.1 GCA_015491615.1 Gammaproteobacteria bacterium | reverse complement strand
GTTTCTCCCCGGTGAGGCCGTAGCGGCGGAAGTACTCCCGCTCGCTGGGGATGAAGGCGCCCTGCATGCGCTCCCGCTGCAGGCGCAGCATGATGATCACGTCCGCCCCCTCCAGGCCCGCCTCCAAGGAATCGCAGGGGTGAGCGCCGAGGGCGCTCACCTCGCGCGGGACGAGGGTGCGCGGCCCCACCACCCGCACCTCGTTGACCCCCAAGGTGGTGAGGGCGTGGATCTGCGAGCGGGCGACGCGCGAATGAAGCACGTCGCCGACGATGGTGACGGTGAGGGGGGCGAACTCGCCGAAGTGGCGGCGGATGGTGAACATGTCCAGCATCGCCTGGGTGGGGTGCGCGTGGCTGCCGTCGCCGGCGTTGATGACGGACACGTGCGGGGCCACCTGGCGGGCGATGTAGTGGGCCGCGCCGCTGTGCTGGTGACGCACCACGAAGAGGTCGGCATGCATCGCCTCCAGGTTGCGCAGGGTGTCCAGCAGGCTCTCCCCCTTGGCGGTGGCGGAGGTGCTGATGTTGAGGTTGACCACGTCCGCGGACAGGCGCTTGGCCGCCAGCTCGAAGGTGGTGCGGGTGCGGGTGCTGGTCTCGAAGAACAAGTTGACGATGGTCTTGCCCCGTAGCAGGGGGACCTTCTTCACCTCCCGCGTGCCCACCTGGAAGAAGGATTCGGCGGTGTCGAGGATCTCCACCAGGGTGGCGCGCGGCAGGCCCTCGATGGTGAGGAAGTGGCGCAGGCGGCGGTCGGGGGTGAGCTGGAGGGTGTCCCGGTAGCCCATCAGGCGCCGGCCTCCACCAGGGAGAGGCGCAGGGGGTCGGGCCCCTCCAGCTTCACTTGGTGGCTGGCGGGCAGGGCCACGGTGAGGGCGGCCACGTCCGCCTGCACGGGTAGCTCGCGACCGCCGCGGTCCACCAGCACCGCCAGGGTGATGGCGGCGGGACGGCCGTAGTCGAACAGCTCGTTCATGGCCGCGCGCACGGTGCGTCCGGTGTAGAGGACGTCGTCCACCAGGATCACGTGCCGCCCCTCCACCGACTCGGGCAGGCGCGAGGGGCGCACCTGGGGGTTCATGCCGATACGGGTGAAGTCGTCCCGGTAGAAGCTGATGTCCAGGGTCCCCAGCGGGGTCTCCAAGCCCAGGCGCCGATGGAGGACCTCGGCGATCCAGGCGCCGCCGGTGTAGATGCCCACCATCAAGGGATCGCGCACCGCCAGACGATGCAAATGATGGGCGAGCGCCATCGCGAGGGTGTCCACCAGGGGTTCCACGGGGCAGAAGGGTCGGGTCATGGGGTCGGGTCCGCTGAGGCCAGCCAATCCTGGAGGATGAGACAGGCGGCGAGGTCGTCGATGGGGCCTTCGCCGCGCGTGCGCCGGGCCTCGTCGCTGGTGAGCCGCTCGTCCTGGAAAAAGACGGGCAGATGATACCGCCCGTGCAGGCGATTGCCAAAACGGCGCGCGGCGCGGGTGAGTTCGTGCTCGCTGCCGTCCAGGTGCACGGGCAGGCCCACCACCAGGGCCACCGGTCGCCACTGATCGAGGAGTTCGGTGACCCGCGCCCAATCGGGGGCCCCCTGACGCGCCGACAGAATGGCGAGGGGACGGGCGCTGCCGGTGACCGTCTCCCCCACCGCCACGCCGATGCGCTTGCGGCCAAAGTCGAAGCCCAGCACCCGGCCTTGCAGGCGTCCGTCGCTCAAGCGTGCCCCGCCTGGCTGGAGAGGCGCGACAGGTCCACCCCCATCTTCTCGGCCACCGCCCGCAGACGCGCCTCCGGCGGTAGATCGAAGAGGATGCGTACGTCCCCCTCTCCGCACAGCCACACGTTGGCGGCCACCTCGTCCTCCAATTGCCCGGCCGCCCAGCCGGCATAGCCGAGGGCCATGAGGTGGCGCTGCGGACCGTTGCCCACGGCGATGGCGCGGAGGATGTCGCGCGAGGAAGTGAGGGCCACCCCCGAGGGGGTGACGAAGGTACTCTCCCAGGCGCCGGCCGGATGGTGCAGAACGAAGCCGCGCGCCATCTCCACCGGACCGCCATAGAAGACCGAACGGGCGGCGATCTCGTCGCTCGCCGGCGGCATCTCCAGTTGCGCCAGCACCTCTCCCAGGGTGAGTTCCAGGGGCCGGTTCACCACCAACCCCAGGGCCCCCTGCTCGTTGTGGGCGCAGATGTAGACCAGGGCCTGGGCGAAATGGGGGTCCTCCAAGCCCGGCATGGCAATGAGGAAGTGGTCGGTGAAACGGGTGACGTTCATGGCCATATCCTGAGCTCAGCACCCAATTTTCCCATAAAAAGAATGGTTGTTGCCATGGGCCTGTGATTTCGATTAACTTTAGACGGCGCCCCACGGCGCACCAAGGAATCGCAGGGACGCTACCGGAAGAAAGAAACGACCATGGTCATCCATAGATAAAAAAACGATCGCACGACGAGCCCGCAGGGAGGGCCCCCCATGATCCGCACGCTCATACTCAACCCCAAAGGGGGATGCGGCAAGACCACCCTGGCCACCAACCTCGCCGCCACCTTGGCGCAAGCGGGCCATCGGCCTGCCCTGGTGGACCACGACCCACAGGGATCGGCCCTGTTCTGGCTGGAACAACGACGCCGCCAACCGGACCTTCCCCCCATCCACGGGATCGATACCTGTCGCCGTGACGCCCGCGTCACTCGCGCCTTCCAGATGCGCGCCACGCCCGGTTGCGATTGGCAGATCCTGGACACCCCCGCCGGCCTCCAGGGGTATCAGCTCATGGACCTGATGCGCCAGGCGGACCATGTCCTCATCCCCGTCTTGCCCTCGGCCATTGATCTGCACGCCGCCGCCCGCTACGTGCACCAGGCCCAGGAGACGGCCCGGCGCCTGGGCGTGAAACCTCGCTTCGCCCTGGTCGCCAACCGCCTGCGCGCCCATACCCGCGTCCTCGAGGCCCTGTTCGACTTCATCGACCGCCAGTCGCTGCCCTGCGTGGCCCTGTTCAGCGACACCCAGCGCTACGTACGTGCCTTCCAGAACGGCCTCGGGGTGTGCGAGCTGCGCGAAGGACGTCACCGGGACGATCTCTACTGGCAACTGCTCACCGGCTGGCTGAAGGGGGAAGACGGCAGTGCCTTGCCGCTGCCCGACGAGGACTTTCGTCCGACGGTGGAAAAGGCGGCGGTCTGAGCACCGCCGTCACTGGGTGGTGACGGACTCTCGCCCGCTCAGGAAACGCCAGGTGCGGGTGATGTGGAGGACATCGGTCTCCTTGCGGATGCTCTCCGGGAAGGGGGCGAAGGGAGCGGCGAGGCGGACGATGCGCATGGCCGCCTGATCCAGCACCGGCGATCCGGATGAGCGGACGACGCTCACTTCGCGCACGCTGCCGTCCGGATTGAGGGCCACATCGAGGATGAGCTCCCCGGACAAGCCGCGCCGCCGCGCCTCCTCGGGATAGTTGAGGTTCCCCACCTGCTCCACCTTGCGCCGCCAAGCATCCAGGTAGGCGGCATACTTGTATTCTCGCGTGGCGGCGGTGATGAACCGCTCGCGGGGCTGGCGCGAATAAGCGGCGATGGCCTCTCCCAGCTCCATCTCCAGGCTGGCGATCTCTTTGGAACGGGAGAGGATACGCGCCACTTCCACCTGCCGTTCCTCCCGCTCCCCCTCCTCAAGGGTGGCGTGAACGGTTTTCCTACCCGCGTCACCGGTCAACAGCCTGGCTTCGGCGACGCGCCGCGGGGCGACCGGATCGGAGGGCGGCGAGACGGCGCTCTCCACCGGCTGCGGTCTCGGCATCACCGCCGGCGTAGGGGTGGTGGGCCGCACCTTTTCCTCCGTGTTGCCACCCCCCGCCTGGGTCGCCTGGGCCAGGTAGTCGGCCGCCTCCGGCGCCTCCTGGCTGCGGGTGTTCACCAGGGTCACGTCGAAGGCCGGGGGGGGCTCCCCCTGGGGGTGGTCGCGCCAGGCGAAACCCACCAGGAACAGGGCCAGCACGTGCACCGCCAGGGCGGCGATCAGGAACGGTCCGAGGCGACCGTTGTCCCGCCACCAGTGGCCACCGAAATACTCCGCCTGCAACACCTCAGCCCCTCCCGCAAAGGCGATTGACCACCAGCCCGCCGGCGGCACCGAAAACGAGGGCGGCGGTGAGGAAGGCGGGCAGCAGGGCGAACAGCCCCGGGTGGGGGATGAACCACAGGTAGGCGACGGCGAACTGGCCGGCGGTGTGGGCCAAGGCCGCCGCCACCCCCAGCCCCAGGGCGGTGACCCCGGGCAGGCGCGCCACCAGGGCCAGCATCGCCAGACTGGTCAGGACCCCGCCCAGGGAAAGAAAAAAGCCCGGCGAGAAGAAGCTCCCCAAAAACAATGACCCCACCAGCACCCGCAACAGCCCCACCCAGGCAGCCACCCCCCAGCCATGGCGCAGGAGGGCGTAGAGAACCACGGCGTTGGCCAGGCCCGGCTTGATACCGGGGATGGGGGACGGCAGCACCGACTCCGCCAGGTACACAACCACCGCCAAGGCGGCAAGGGAAGCGATCTGTCGGTCACGCGCCGAGGCGCTGACGGCGCCTTCAGAAATTGATGCTGTCATAGCGATCATCCAGGGCGGCCACGCGCACGCTCACCCGGTTGGGCAGGCAGGCGGCGAAGGCACCGCCAGCCCGCAGCCAACCGCTGTGGACACACATCTGGCGCGTGCACGGGGAGCTGAGGAAGCGCACCGCACCGTCATGCACCTCCACCACCGTCTCCCCCAGGGGTCCAGGCACCACCAGGCGCGCCGGGCGGTCCAGGGGCAGGCGCGCCACCACCTGGCCGTCGGCGCTCACCACCGCCGTCTGTCCCGCACCACGACCGGCGAACGCGGTCCAGGCGGCCACCGTCAGGGCCAGGCCCAGGGCGAGAATGGCGGCATCGGCGAGGGACATCCGTCTCATGGCAGGGGCCTCACACGCGGTGCGGGCACCGGTTTCTCCCATTGCAAGCGTCCGGCCAGGGCGGGGGTGACTTGGATCTCGCCGGCCTCGGTCACCACCATCACCTGCTCCACCCCCATGGCGCGGGCGACGCGCGGCCAATCCTCGGGGCCGGCCACCATGAGGGCGGTGGCAGCGGCGTCGGCGAGGGCCCCCTCGCGCGTCACCACGGTGACCGAGACGAGCCCGCGGGCCGGCTGGCCGGTGCGCGGATCGAGGATGTGATGATAGCGCCGCCCCTCGTATTCGAAGAAGCGCTCGTAGTCGCCGGAGGTGAACACGCTCTCGTCGCCGGAGACGGCCAGGCGGGCCAGGACGCCGGGGCCGCGCGGATCGCGGATCCCCACCTGCCAGGGGCGCCCGCCCTTGTCACCGATGGCACGCAGATCGCCGCCGGCGTTGACGATGGCATTGCGCACCCCCAGCTCGCGCAGGTGCTCGATCACCCGGTCCACCCCGTAGCCCTTGGCGAAACCGCCGAAATCCAACACCACCGCCGGATTGGTGCTGACCATCTCTAGTCCGTCGATGACCACGTCATCCAAGCTCGGACGCGCGGCCACCCAACGGGCGATGGCCGCGGGATCGGGAGGCGGGCCCGGCGGGCGCGGCTCCTGGTGGAAACCCCACAGCTTCACCAGACCGCCGATGGCGGGGTCGAACAGGCCGCCGCTCGCCCGCGACAGCTCGCGCGCGCGCAGCAGCAGCGGGCGCAGGGAAGGGGGATAGGTGAAGCGCCCGCCCAGTGGCAACAGCCCGTTGACGCGCGCCAGCGGGCCCGGCTCCCAGGGGTGCCAGGCCCCGTGCATGTACTCGAAATCGTCCATCGCCGCGCGCACGGCGTGCGCCTCCAGAGTCTCGTCCACGCCGTGGAAGCTGAGGGAGACGAGCGTGCCGAAGGCGAGGAACTCGTGGCGGGAGACGCTGGGCGCCGGGGCCTGGCAGGCACCGACGAGGGCCAGGGCGGCGAAGAGGAACCATCGGATCAACGGGTCAAGCGCTCCTGCACCACGTCCAGAAGAAGGCTACCGATATCGAGTCCATAGAGGGCGTCCAGTTCCCGGATGCCGGTGGGGCTGGTGACGTTGATCTCGGTGAGGTAGTCGCCGATCACGTCGAGACCGGCGAAGAGGATGCCGTGTTCGCGCAGCAGGGGCGCCACCTGGGCGCAAATCCAGCGGTCGCGCTCGCTCAGGGGGCGCCCCTCGCCGCGCCCGCCAGCGGCCAGGTTGCCGCGCGTCTCCCCCGGGGCGGGGATGCGCGCCAAGGCGTAGGGCACCGGCTCGCCCCCCACCAGGAGGATGCGCTTGTCTCCCTCGCGGATCTCTGGCAGGAAGCGCTGGGCCATGGCGTAGCGGCGGCCGTGGTCGGTGAGGGTCTCCAGGATCACCGACAGGTTGGGATCGCCGACGCGCACGCGGAACACCGAGGTCCCGCCCATGGCGAACAGGGGCTTCAAGACGATGTCCCCCTGTTCCTCCAGGAAGGCCCGCAGCTCCCCCGCGTCGCGGCTCACCCGCGTGGGGGGGCAGCACTGGGGAACCCAGGCGGCGGCCAGCTTCTCGTTCAGGTCGCGCAGGCCGCGCGGGCGGTTGACCACCCGGGCCCCCTCGGCCTCCGCCTGCTCCAGGATGTAGGTGGCGGCGAAGTATTCCACGTCCACCGGCGGGTCCTTACGCATGAGGATCACATCCAGCGCCGCCAGCGGGCCGCTCTCCGCTTCGCCGAGGCGGAACCAACCCTCGGCGCGGTCGGCCACCTGCAGCGCCCGCATGCGCCCCCAGGCGCGCCCGTCGCGCAGGGAGAGATCGCCCAGCTCCATGTAGCGCAACGCCCATCCGCGGGCCTGGGCGGCCAGCAACATGGCCAGGGTGGAATCCTTCGCGGGGCGTATGGACGCGATGGGATCCATCACCACTCCCAGAACCCGTGTCATTCTTTTCTCCTTCATGGCCGCTTAAGCCCCGCGCCGCTAGCGTATGGCCCCTCCCCCGAGGCGCACGAAGGGTGCATTATAATCCCCCCGGAGGGCGAATCGACGAAGCAGAGGTGCAAGGTGGCTGAGCGGCCGAAAATCCTGGTGGTGGACGACAGCAGAACCATCCGGCGAACCGCTGAGGCCCTGTTGGAGCAGGCCGGTTACCAGGTCGTCACCGCCCGCGACGGCTTCGAGGCCCTGGCCCTCACCGCCGACGAACGTCCCGACCTCATCCTGGTGGATGTGATGATGCCACGCCTGGATGGCTACCAGACCTGCGCCCTCATCAAACACAACCCCCATTTCCGCCGCATTCCAGTGATCATGCTCACCAGCAAGGACGGGCTCTTCGACCGTGCTCGCGGACGACTGGCCGGTTCCGACGAATACCTCACCAAACCTTTCGCCCGGGAAGAACTCCTCGAAGCGTTGGCCCGTCACCTGTCCGACCACCGGCGCTTCCCTGTGTTAGCATCGCGACCCGGCGCCGATCCATAGCCGACCGACAAGAGATTACCGTGGACACGGACGAACTCCTCCCTGCCCTGACGGTACGGGCGGGCCCTTGGTGGTTGGCGGTCCCGACGCGCTGCATCCACGTCCTGCATGGGTACCTGCGTCACCCGCCCCCCACCCCTTTGCCGGACAGCCCCCCTTGGTTGACCGGCTTGGTGGAAGGCCCCGCCGGACTGACACCGGTGATCCACTTGGCGCGTCTCGGCGGCGCCGCCGAGGAACGTCCGGACCGCCGCCACCGCCTGCTGGTGTGCATCACCCGCCCGCCCCTCGCCTTGCGCTTGGAGGAGGCACGCAGCATCGTCCACCTGCGGCGCGGCCCCACCGACACCGCGCAACCGCCGTCCCGCCTGGCCTCCTACCTGGAAGCGGGCTACCACCTCGACGGTCGCCCCTGGTGGGTACTCGCCCCGGAACGCTTGGCCCGATTGCCCGGCCTGAGCCGACAAACCTGAAGCTTCCCCATGCCCTCACGCCGCCCCTACCGCACCCTCGCCATCCTCCTCGTCATCGTTCTCGGGGTGACCGCCATGGCCGCCACTTTCACCTACGTCACTCTCATGGAACGACAGGAAAAGCGGCAACTGGCCCTCGCCGGGGAACTGCGCCTCCTCGCCCATCGTCTGGCCATGGACACCCTCCTCGCCAGCGAAGGCGACGAAGATGCCTTCGACCGGGCGGCGGGCGCCTTGGCGCGCGGCGAACGCCTGTTCCAGGTACTGGACCGGGGTGATGCGGAACTGCCCCCCCTGCAGGAGGCCGCTCGTCCCGCCCTGACGGCGGCACAACATGCCTGGCGACGCTTCCAGGACCCGGTGCGGGCGATCCTCGACAAACGCCCCGAGGTCCTCACCGTGCGCGAGTACGTGCGCGCCCTCAACGATTTCCAACCCGAGCTCTCCGCCCTCCTGGAAGCCGTCTCCCGCGTCCTCTTGGACGCCGGCGCCCCGGCCGCGGCCCTCTACCATGCCGGTCGCCAGGCCCTTCTGGCGCAGCGCATCGCCACCGGCGCCAACCGGCTCCTCAGCGACGGCCCCCCCAACGCCCGACTCATGACCCAAATGGAAGAAGATCTGCACACCTTTCAGCGCAGTCTACAGGCACTGCTGGAAGGCGGTGTCGGTCCCGACATGCCGTCGCGCCTCACCGACCCCCGTGCGAGGACCCAGCTCGAAGCCCTCGCCGCTCTCTTCGACACCACCGCCGAGCTGATCCGACACATCATCGAACAGGGGCCGGCCCTGCAACACCTGCGTCAGGAACGCCGGCGACTCGACACCGCCGCCCACACCCTCGACGCCCGCCTCGCCGCCCTCGGCGAGGCCATCGGCCGACTGTCCCAGGCACGCCCGGTGAATCACCTCACCGCCTACCTCCTGGGGGGCGTGGTCGCCCTCTTGTTCCTCGTCCTGGGCTTGCTGATGGTGCGTGATGCTCGCCGCCGCTTCCAGCAGGATGCCGAACGACATCGCCGGCAACGGGAGGCCATCAACGCCCTGGCGCAAGAACTCCACCCCCTGGGCGAGGGCGATCTCACCATCCGGGTCCATCCCCGCGATCCCCTCCTCGCTCCCATCGCCGAGGCCATCGAGTACGCCGTCGGCGCCCTGCGCGCACTGGTCACCGCCATCGACCGCGCCGCCGGCGAAGTGGCCGCCACCGCTGAAGAGACCCAGGCCACCGCCCTGCACCTGCGACGTGCCTCCCGCCACCAGAGCGAGCAGATCAAAGCCGCCACCGAGACCGTCGTCGACTTGGCGCGCGACAGCGACAACGTCCACCGCGAAGCCGTGGAAGCGATGGACGCGGCACGCGCCGCCCTCCACGACGCCGGCCGGAGCAACGAAGCCCTGCGCGAATGCAGAATGGAACTGCGGGACCTGGAAAACCACGTGCAACGCACCGCCAAGCGCATCGAGCGCTTGGGAGAAGGGGCGCAACAGATCGGCGGCATCGTCGAGCTCATCGGCGACATCGCCGACCAGACCAACATCCTCGCCCTCAACGCGGCCATCCACGCTACCGGAAACGCCCCGCTGGACAGCGAGTTCGCTCACATCGCCGACGAAGTCCAGCAACTGGCCGAACGTACCCACCAGGCGGCCGGACGCATCGAAGTCCTTGCCAAAGGCATCCAGACGGACGCCCAAGAAGCCATCACCGCCATGGAACAAAGCCGCGAACGACTCACCGGCACCGTACGCCGCGCCGAATGGGCCGGTACCGCCTTGTTGGAGATCCAGGGCACCGTCGCCCGTCTCGCCGACTGGGTGGAAGCGGTCGCCCACGTGGCCCGCGAACAGGCCGCCAGCGCCCGCCATACCGCCAAACGCATGGAATGGATCCACGGCGTCGCCCTGCGTAACCAGGCCGGCGCCGAACAAACCGGTGAACTGGCCCACGCCCTGGCCCGCCAAGCCCAAGCCCTGCGCCAGGCCGTCGCCGGTTTCCGTCGTAGCGAGGACGACTCCTCCGGAGACGGGTGAAAGACGCAACAAAATCAGGGATAAACTCTGTTAAGCTAACGATAATCCGTCCGCCCTTACCCTGCCCCGATCACGACCAGGGCCGACACACCCCGCCAGGACTCCGCCATGGACCGACCCGAGCTCTCCACCGCGCCCCTCTATCCCGCCCCCCTGGCCTGGCTCACGCCGGCCCTCGATGAAACCCTGGCCCACATTCGCAAAGCCCTTGCCGCCTATCGGCCCGGCCACCCTGCTCCCCTCGACACGGCCCGCGAGCACCTGCACCAACTGCACGGCATTCTCACCATCGCCCAATGGCACGGCGCCGCCCTCCTGTGCGAAGAGATGGAGGCCGCAGCCGCCGCCCTCGCCGCGGAAGAAGGGGAAGCGGACGAAATCATGACCGTTCTGGCACAGGGCATGACCGCCCTGGAAAACTACCTGCGCCATCTCCAGGCCGGGCACCCTGATCAGCCCATGGCCCTTCTGCCGATCCTCAACGAACTACGCGCCGCGCGCCTGGCCGATCTCCTCTCCGCCGGCCTTCTCATGCGTCTCGAGGTCGCCGTCGCCTCGCCGCCGCCGGCCGAGCAACCCACTCCCGCGGACGCCCTCCCCACCGTCCTCCGGCGCCTGCACGGCTACTACCAGGCGGCCCTCCTGGCCTGGTACAAGACCCTCGACGACCAGCGTGCCTTGTCGCAACTACAAGCCGTTCTCGACTGCCTCCTGGAGAGCGACTGCGGCGAGGCGCACCGGCGCCTGTGGTGGGTGGCCGGCGGCGCCATCGAAGCGGTCGCCCAGGGCACCTTGGAAGCCAGCCTCCCCCTGCGCCGCCTCCTCGGCCAAGTGGAACGCCACCTGGGGGCCCTGGCCCGCGACCCAGCCGGCGCACCCGCCCCCGACGACGCCCTCGTCAAGGACCTCCTCTACTACATCGCCCAGGCGGCCCCCGCCAGCCCGCGCGTGCAAACCCTGCACGAGGCCTTCCAGCTGGCCGTCGCCGTCCCCTCCCCCACCTACCTTAGCGCCCTCAGCGAGGCCATCGGCACCCCGGAACAACAGGCCTACGCCATC
>WFVN01000067.1 GCA_015491615.1 Gammaproteobacteria bacterium | reverse complement strand
GGGTGTGGGCCAGGATCACTACGAGGACGACGGCAGCGATACCAGGGAGACGTCCCAGGAACGGACGCAGGGCGTTGGCGAGGGTGTCGAGGCGTTGCAGAGTGGCGGTGTTCATGGGTCGTCCGTCGCTGTCCCGGGGGTTGGACCGTGGCGCAGATCCGGGATTCCATCATAGCCTGCCACGTATCGGCCCTCAGGGCGAGGTCACTTGCAGGCGGTAGCCGCCGTAACGACCGGCGGAGGGGTAAGGGTCGGGGTCCAGGGTGGTGCTCACTTCGATGCGGTAGGTGCCCGTCTTCTGCGCCTGCAAGGTGACCTTGGAGGCGAGGCGGTAGGCGTCGTTGATGGGCCGGTAACTGCCGCACAAGGGGTCGTAGTCCTCGTAGGGACGGGCGCCGGGGTCGTCGTCGTTGTCGGCCACTAGGAGGCCGTCGGGGTCGTACACCCGCAGTTGCGTGTCGGCGCCGTTGGTGAGGCCGGTGGTGCGCACGGTCACCGTCTCCCCAGCGCTCAAGGCCAGGCCGGCGATGTCCACATCACCCACCCCGTAGAGGGTGCGGGCCTCCTCCGTAGACACAGTCAGCAGGCGCGGAGCGGCGGGGTCGTCGTCGCCCTCGTAGGGGTCACGGCGGTACTCCACCGCACGTGCGGCGAACAGGCTCTCCAGGACGAGGATGCCACCGCCGGGCGGGTTCATCACCAGCCAGCCGTCCCACAGGGTTTCCAGGTTCACCGGACCCTGGGCGATGGGCAGGTACTCCTCCAGCACCCGCCAGAGGGCCGCCATGCCGTAGCGGGCCTGGAGCTGCCAGAGGAGACTGGCCACCGCCAGCTCGTTGCTCGCGTAGCGGTAATACGAACCGACGGCGGCAACGTCGAAGGCGATCTGCGCCTGGCCACTGCCGTCGGTGTCCACGTACAGGGAGACGGGAGCGTCGGCGGCGAGGGAGAGGCGCTCCGGGTGGTTGGCCGCCAGCCAGGCCTTCACCGCGGCGGGGAAGAAGTCGCCCCAGCCCTCGCTCCAGGCCAGGCGCAGGTCCAGATCGAGGGACTCGAGGAAGTGACAACCGCCGGGGGAGGTGTCCCGGGACCGCTCGTTGGAAAGAAAGTGGCCAAACTCGTGCCATAGTACGTCGTCGTCGTAGCCGTCGGTGTCCAGGGGGGACTGGAGGACGTAGATGCCGCGCCCCTGCGGGCATTCGCCGGCGGCGCCGGTGCAGTAGTAGGTGCCGGTGGAACCGCCCGGGGCCCAGTAGGCGGATAGGGGCGGCAGGGGCGTAGTGGTGAGGGAGGCGCTGAAGTCCCAGGCACTCAGCAGCACGTCGAGGATGTTGAAGGCGCCGGCGACGGGGTCCTCCAGGGACCACTCCAGGGGCAACACGGCGTCGCCCAGGGGCAGGGCGGCGGCGATGAGGGCGCCATCGTCCGGGCGCGCCACCTCGACGGGGTAACCGGCGCCGTCGTCCGCCGCGCTGTACACCACCAGGCGCAGGCCGGTGGGGACCACCCGCCCCAGGTCGAAGCGACCGTCGCCGTCGGTGAAGCCCTCGGCGCGCACCTGATCACTCGCATCCAGCACCGCCACCCGCGCGTGGCGCACCGGCCGCTGGATCACCGCGCCGGTGAAGCCGGCCTCGTCGTAGAGGCGGTCGGGGAAAGTGATACGCCCGGAAAGGACCACTCCGTCGGTGTCCACCACCACCCGCGCCTCGGCACGGCGGCCCCCGAGCCAGACGCTCACCCGCGTCTCCCCCACCCCCCGGGCGGTGACCAGGCCGTCGTCGTCCACCGTCGCCACACCGGGGTCGGCGCTCTCCCAGCGATCGGCCGTCAGGGCAGTGCCGTTCTCGTCGGAGAGACTAAGGCGCGCTTGTTGCCCCAGGGACCACAGGGCGAGGGAATCCGGCGTCACCACCAGCGCCGGCGGGGTGTCGCAGGCGGCGAGGAAAAACGCCAGGACGAGGGGAACGAGGGCTCTCATGGCCGTGCCGGATACTCCACGACGAGCCGCCCCCGGTACTGGCGCAGACGCGGCCCCGCCCCCGGCGCGGCGCGGGGGACGACGCCGGTGGCAAACACGGGCAAGCGATGGACCGCCTGAGCACCGGAAACCACGTCCCCGTCGCCGAAGCGGGCACGGGCGCGCAACGGGGCGCCGGCGGCGGCGTCACCGTAATCCAGGGTCAAGGTCAGGGGCGTCTGCCGCCCGCGCCGCACCTCCCCGCGCCAACGCAGCGCCCCCGCCTGCACCCGCGCCCCCGGCGGCGGCGTCACCACGATCTCCAGCGGCCCCGCGAGGGCGCTCTCCACATGCAGGGCCAGGCGCGCCCGTGGCCCTCGCCTGGGAGGTGCTCTCCGCCACGAACGACGTGGCGCGCCTGGCCCTGCATGTGGAGAGCGCCCTCGCGGGGCCGCTGGAGATCGTGGTGACGCCGCCGCCGGGGGCGCGGGTGCAGGCGGGGGCGCTGCGTTGGCGC
>WFVN01000066.1 GCA_015491615.1 Gammaproteobacteria bacterium | reverse complement strand
GGACGCGAACGGCGCGCCCAGGGCGGGTCCTGCCCGTCGGAGTCGCCCGTGTCGTCTTCGACCCGGGGGGCCTCGGACGGGGCTGGCGGGGGCGCCTCGGGAAGCGTCTCGGGTTCGACGGCGGGCCGTTCCCGGTCGGGCGCCGGGGTGTTCTCGAGGAGACCCTCGTCGTAATCGACGGCGGCGACGATCTCTACTTCGCCGTCCACCTTGCGGTTGGAGAGGATGACCGCCTCCGGCCCCAGCTCGTCCCGGACGCGGGTGATGGCCTGGCGCATGTCGGGGGCGGTGAAGCGTCTGATCTTCATCTAGGGCCTCTCGTATTGTGGGCCGGCGCGCGACGAGGAGCGACGTCGGGCCAGCCGGGTCAGGCGTTGCCCTGACCGATGACCGAGATCACCTTGATCTGCTTGTCTTCCGGGACTTCCGTGTAGGCCAGGACGTTGAGCCCTGGGATGGTCTTGCGCACGAAACGGGCGAGGACCGTTCGCAGATCGGGACTCACCAGGAGAACCGCGGGCTTGCCGGCCATCTCCTGGCGCTGGGCGGCGTCCTGCAACGCCTGGTGGATACGCTCGGCCAGGCCCGGTTCGAGGCCGGTGCCGGCGTCGGCGCCATTGCCCACGCTCTGCTGCAACAGTTGTTCCAGGGACGGGTCGAGGGTAATGACGTCCAGCTCCGCCTCGGTGCCGTTGATGCGCTGGACGATGGCCCGCCCCAGGGCCTCGCGCACCTTCGCCACCAGGGCCTGGGGATCGTTGGCACGCCCTTGGCCGGCGCCGTCGGCGACGGCCTCCATGATGGTGCGCAGGTCGGTGATGGGGATGCCCTCGGCCAACAAGCCCTGGAGGACCTTCACCAGGGTGCCCAGGGAGACGGTGTCGGGGACCAGGTCCTCCACCAGCTTGGGGTAGCGCTGCCCCAGGTTGTCCAGGAGCTGCTGCACCTCCTCGCGGCCGAGGAGCTCGTGCGCGTGGCGCTGGAGGATCTGCGACAGGTGGGTGGCCAAGACGGTGCTGGGATCGACCACCGTGTAGCCCAGGGACTGGGCGTGCTGGCGCTGGCCGGGGTCAATCCACACCGCCTCCAGGCCGAAGGCCGGGTCGCGGGTGGGGATGCCCTTCAGGGGGCCGAAGACGTGCCCCGGATTGATGGCCAGTTCCTTGTCCGGGTGGACCTCGTGTTCGCCCACCACCACCCCGTGCAGGGTGATGCGGTAGGCGGTGGGGGCGAGATCCAAATTGTCGCGGATGTGCACCGAAGGAATCAGGAAACCCAACTCCTGGGAAAGCTTCTTGCGCACCCCCTTGATGCGCGCCATGAGCTCGCCGCCCTGGTTCACGTCCACCAGGGGGATGAGGCGGTAACCCACCTCCAGGCCGATGAGATCCACCGGCACTACGTCGTCCCAGGAGGGTTCCAGGGCACTTGGTGGGGTGGCCGGTGCGGGAGCTTGTGCTGGCTTCTCCGCCGCCCGCCGGCGACGCTTAGCGATCCACCAAGCGCCGGCGAAAGCGACCGCGGCCAGGGACAGGAAGGCCAGGTTGGGCATCCCCGGGATGAAACCGATGGCGGCCAACACGCCGCCGGCGACGGCCAGACTGCGCGGGTTCTCGAACACCTGGGCGGCGAACTGCTGGCCCATGTTCTGTTCCGAGGAGACACGGGTGACGATGATGGCGGTGGCGGTAGACAGCAGCAGGGACGGAATCTGCGCCGCCAGACCATCGCCGATGGTGAGGAGGGTGTAGTTCTGCATCGCCTCGGAGAAGGGCAGGCCGTGTTGAGCGATACCGATGCTGAGACCGCCGACGATGTTGATGAGCAGGATGAGCACCCCAGCGATGGCGTCGCCGCGCACGAATTTGCTGGCGCCATCCATGGCGCCGTAGAAATCCGCCTCCCGAACGATCTCCTCGCGCCGTGCCTGGGCTTCTTCCTGGGTGATGAGGCCGGCGTTGAGATCGGCGTCGATGGCCATCTGCTTGCCGGGCATGGAATCCAGGGTGAAGCGGGCGGAGACCTCGGAGACGCGCCCGGCGCCCTTGGTCACCACCACGAAATTGATGATCACCAGGATGGCGAACACCACCAGGCCCACCGCGTAATTGCCGCCGACGACGAACGCTCCGAAGGCCTCGATGACCTTGCCGGCGGCATCGGCGCCGGTGTGACCCTCCAACAGCACCACGCGGGTGGAGGCGATATTGAGGGCCAGGCGCAACAAGGTGGCCAGCAACAACACGGTGGGAAAGACGGAGAAGTCCAACGGTCGCTGCACATACACACAGGCCAGCAGCACCACCAGGGAGATGGCGATGTTGAAGGTGAAGAAAAGATCCAGGAGGAAAGGCGGCAGGGGCAGGATGACCATCGCCAGCACCGCCAGAAGCAGCACGGGCGCCCCCAGGCCACCGTTGCGCAGCGTCTCCTTGAACTGCTCGGCATACTGGTTCAGGGGAACGCGCAACTCGGCCATGGACGACTCCTGCTGGGGGGATGGATCGCTGCCCGCCGTCGCCGGCGGTCACGGTCAGCGTCGAAATTCCGGCGGAATGGGGACGTCGTCCAGACGAAGATCCTTGGGCTTCCCGCCCTGCTCGGCCTCGACTCGGTAGAGGTAGGCCAATACCCGCGCCACCGCCTCATAGAGCCCCGGGGGGATCTCTTGGTCGACGCGGGTACTGAAATACAAGGCGCGTGCCAGGGGCGGAGAGGCGAGCAGGGGCACGCCGTGCTCGCGGGCGATCTCGCGGATGCGTGCGGCCAGCTCATCCTGGCCCTTGGCCACCACCCGCGGGGCGTCCATGGTGTCCTGGTCGTAACGCAGGGCGACGGCGAAGTGGGTGGGGTTGGTGATGACCACGTCCGCCTTGGGCACCTCCGCCATCATGCGCTTCTGGGCCATCGCCATCTGCACCTGGCGGATGCGCGTTTTCACCTCCGGGCTGCCCTCGGTCTGCTTGCGTTCCTCCTTGACTTCCTGGTGGGTCATGCGCAATTGCCGGCGGTGTTCCCATATCTGGTAAGGCACGTCGATGGCGGCGACGACGATGAGAGCACCGGCGGCGAAGATGAAGAACCACGCCAGCAATTCGCCCGCCTCCGCCAGGGCCACGCGCAGGTCCGCCAAGCCGAGGGCGAGGATGTCGCCGCGCCACAAATAGATGAGGGCCGCCGCCGCCCCCGCCACCAGCACCACCTTGAGGAGCGCCTTGATCAGCTCGACAAGGCCGCGTACGGCGAAGATCCGCTTCGTGCCTTTGATGGGGTCTATCTTCTCCCATTTGGGCTGCAGGGCCTGCCAAGAAAAATTCCACCCGCCCACCAGGAGGTTGCCGATCACCGCTGCCACCACCAGCGCCCCCAACAAGGGAGTGATGGTGAGGACGGCGTGCACCAGGGTATCGAGAAAGAAACCCACCGCCGCCTGCGGATCGAAGACCAACTCCCGCGACAGGGCCAGACCGGCGCCGAAGTCGTCCAGCAGGCGCGCGTTCATCCACGGCCCGAGAACCAACAAGGCGATAGCGGAGAGGAGGGTGACGATGAGGGTAGCGAGCTCCCGAGAGCGGGCCGTCTGGCCCTTTTTGCGCGCATCCTCCAGGCGCTTCTGGGTCGGATCCTCGGTCTTCTCCTGGCCATTCTCGTTCTCCGCCACGTCACCCTCCCAGGGCGGCCATGGCGGCGAACACCGCCTGCAACAGATCGCGCAGATGCCAGAGCACGGAAGGCAAGGTGAAAGTCATCACCACGAACCCCCCGACGATGGTGAGGATGAACCCCACGGCGAAGATGTTGAGTTGCGGGGCGGCGCGGCTCATCACCCCCAGGGCGCCGTTCACCATGAGCAGGGCGACCACCGCCGGCAGGGCCACCAGCAACGCCCCGGCGAACATCTCCGCGCCCCACAGGGCCACGTGCCAATAATCGGCGGTCAGCAGCCCCGTACCCGGGGGCAGGCGGGCGAAACTCTCGTGCACCAGGAGGATGAGCAGGTGGTGACCGTCCATGGAAAAAAACAGAAGGGTCACCAGGAGCAGGTAGAACATGCTCAGCACCGGGGCCTGGGCGCCGTTGCTGGGGTCGATCATGGAGGCGAAACCGAGCCCCATCTGCATGGCCACGATCTGCCCGGCGACGATGAAGGCGGCGAAGGCCAGATTGAGGAGGAAGCCCATGGCCAGTCCCACCAGCAGCTCCGCCAGGATCATCCCCACGCCGCGGAGGGAGAAAGGCTCGAAACCGGACACCGGCCCCACCGTGGGGGCGATCACCGCGGTGAGGGCGAGGGCGAACACCAGGCGCACGCGGGTGGGCACGGACATGGCCGAGAACACCGGCGCGGCGGTGATCATGGCGCCGATGCGCACGAAGGGCAGGAAGTAACCGGCGATGACGGCGTTGATGGCCTCGGCAGTGAGGGGGACGGGTGCCATGGCTCAGCCGATGAGAAAGGGGATGTCCTCGAACACCCGCCGCAGGTAGTCCAGCAACAGGCCGAGCATGTACGGCCCGGCGATCATGAGGGTGGCGAGGGTGACCAACAGCTTGGGGATGAAGCTCAAGGTCATCTCGTTGATCTGGGTGGCGGCCTGGAACATGCTCACCACCAGACCCACCACCAGGGCCGGCAGGAGGATGATGCTCACCAAGACGACGATGAGTTCCAGGGTGCGGTGGAAGATGTCCAGGACCTGTTCCGGGGTCACGGCCGCCTCACACGTAGAAACTGGAGGCGAGGGTGCCCATGATGAGCGTCCACCCGTCCACCAGCACGAAAAGCATGATCTTGAAGGGCAGGGAGATCATCATCGGAGAGAGCATCATCATGCCCATGGCCATGAGCACCGATGCCACCACCAGGTCGATGACCAGGAAGGGCACGTAGATGAGAAAACCGATCTGGAAGGCGGTCTTCAGCTCGGAGGTGATGAAGGCGGGCACCAGCACCGACATGGGCAGGTCCTCCGGAGTCTCCAGGTCGGTGACGCCGGCGATCTTGACGAACATCTCGATGTCGGACTCGCGCGTCTGCCCGAGCATGAAAGTACGCAGCGGCGCCTGGGCGCGGGTGAAGGCCTGGTCGATCTCGATCTGCTCGTTCAGGTAAGGGAGGATGGCCTCGTCTTTGATGCGATCGAACACCGGCGCCATGATGAACAAGGTCAGAAACAGGGCCAGGCCGATGATGATCTGGCTCGACGGGGCCTGCATGAGGCCGATGGCCTGGCGCAGAATGGCCAGGACGATGACGATACGGGTGAAGGCGGTGAGCATCATCAACCCTGCCGGCAGCAGGGTGAGGACGGTCATGATGGCGAGGATCTGCAGGCTCACCGACCAGGTCTGCACGTCCCCCCGCGTGGTCACCGTGAGGGCCTGGATGCCGGTGTCCTGGGCCATCGCCGGGGCGGCCAGGAAGGTGGCGGCGAGCAAGATCACGAGGCGCGTCATGGCTCACCCTCCCGCCCCAGGGCCTGGCGCAGGCGCCGGGCGAACCCCTCCGGCGCCGGCGTCCCCTCTACCGCCAAGGGTTCGGCGAGGACGTGCACCTTGCGCACCTGTCCGGGGGCGACGCCGATGAGGAGCTGCTCGCCCCCCACCTCCACCACCACCAAGCGCTCGCGCGCTCCCACCGACACCGCCGCCAGCACCCGGATACGCCCGGCGCTGCCCGGGACTAGACCCTGCACGCGCCGCAGGGCCCAAGCGGACACCACCACCAGGGCCACCACCAGCCCCAGGGCGAGGAGGGTCTTGAAG
>WFVN01000065.1 GCA_015491615.1 Gammaproteobacteria bacterium | reverse complement strand
CCTCGTCGGTGCGCGAACGGCCCCACAGGAAACCCAGCCCCAGGCCGGCCGCGAACAGCACCGGCAGCGCGATCCACCACATCCACTCGTTCATGCGTTGTTCCCCCTTGGTTTTCATCAAGACTATGTGCGCCCGGAGTGGGGGTCAAGGCGGGTTAGAATGGCGCCCATGAAGCGCACCGTTTCCGCCCTCATGGTGGCCGCCCCCGCCTCCCACCAGGGCAAGACTCTCCTCAGCGCCGCCCTCGTCCGCCTCTGGCGCCGCCGGGGGCTGGCGGTGGCCGCCTTCAAGGCGGGGCCGGACTTTCTCGATCCCATGGTTCTGGCCCGGGCCGCCGGGCGGCCGGTGGACAACCTGGATCCGTGGATGGTGGGGGAGGCGGCCTGCCGGCGCCGCTTCGCCCGCGCGGCGGCCTGGGCGGACGTGGTGGTGGTGGAGGCGGTGATGGGGCTCTCCGACGGGGCGCCCTCCAGCGCCGACCTGGCCCGTCTCCTGGGCCTGCCGGTGGCCCTGGTGGCAGATGCCTCGGGGATGGCCCAGGGCTTCGCCGTCGTGCCCCTGGGGATGCGCGCCCTGGAGCCGGACCTGCACTTTCTCGGGGTGCTGGCCAACCGGGTGGCCGGGGCCCGCCACGAGGCCCTCATCCGTACCCGCCTGCCGGCGGATCTGCCCTTTCTGGGGTCGGTGCCGCGGGATGCTGCCCTCACCCTGCCCGAGCGCCATCTGGGCCTGGTGCAAGCGGGAGAGTTGCCGGACCTGGAGGCGGCCCTGGATCGCGCCGCGGGACATCTGGCGGCGACTGCCCTGGCCGAGCCGCCCCCGCCGGTACCTGTTCCGGCGGCACCACCGGAGGTGGACGAACCGCGCCTGCGGGGGCGGCGGGTGGCGGTGGCCCGCGACGCCGCCTTTGCCTTCGTCTATCCGGCCAACGTGGACTGGTTGCGCCGTCAGGGGGCGCAGGTGCGCTTCTTCTCGCCCCTGGCGGGGGATCCGCTGCCCGATTGCGATGCCCTGTGGCTGCCCGGGGGCTACCCGGAACTGCACCTGGAGACCCTCGCCGCCCGCACCGACCTCATGGACCAGATCCGCGCCCACCACCGGGCGGGCAGGCCCATCCTCGCCGAGTGCGGGGGGATGCTGTTCCTGCTGCGTTCACTGCGCGACCGGGATGGGCGGGAATACCGGTTGGCCGGGCTGCTGCCCGGCGAAGGGGCGATGACGAACCGCCCACAGGCCTTGGGGATGCAGGCCGTGGAATGGGCGGGGGAGACGTTGCGCGGCCACACCTTCCACTACGCCCGCGCCGAGGTGGGGTGGTCGCCGACCGCCCGCGCCCGCCGTCACCCCAACGGGGCGCCGGGGGAGGCGGTGTTCTGTCGGAGCGGCCTGTGGGCCAGTTTCATGCACCTCTATTTCCCCAGCGCCCCGCGCGCGTTGGCGGGGTTGCTCGGGGCTCAGCGGAAGCGGTAGTAGGCGCGGTTGAGGTACTGCACCACCGCTTCGATCTGCGCCTCGCTCCACTGCTTGCCGTTCTGGGTCTCGCAGAAGCGCACCCGGTTTTCCAGGTCCGGCAGGGAGTGGATGATGCGGTTGGGGCGGGTGTAGATGCGGTCGTCGTGGCAGCCCTGGCAGTTTTGTTCCACCAGGGCCTTGCCGTCCACTTCCTCGGCCAGGGCCGCGGTTCCACCGAGCCCGAGGAGAGCGGCGAGGACGATGGCGTTCCATTTCATAGCGTTTTCCTCTGTTTTTCCTGTGCCCAATCTGGCCTGTGCGGACCGGGCTGTCAAGCCGGGCGCGGCGCCGGCGTGTGCTGGCGCAAGAGATGCCCGGTGACCGCTCCGAGGGTGAGCCAGAAGGCGAGGTTGGTGACGGCGCTGGCGACCCAGAAGCGGTGCACCAGGTCTTCCGGCACGGCGCCGGCGTGCACCGGCGGCTGCGGGGCGCCCACCAAGTGGGGCAACAGCAACAGGGCGGCCCCCGCCAGGCGCCAGCCCCAGGCGCGGGCACGGAAGAGGAGGGCGAGGCCGCCGGCGGAGGCGATGGCGGTGAACAGCCACCAGCTCTGGCGCGCGAAGAGGTCGGCGGCCTGCATGCCCGGCAGTTCCGGGGGCAGGCCCAGGGCCGGCAGCAGCCAGGCGGAGAGATAGCCGCCCAGCCCCCAGAGGAGCCCCTGGCGCAGCCCGCCCGCTCCGGCCAGGGCCATGAGGCCGGCGAGGACGAGGCCGTAGCCCATGCCCATGAGGACGGCGGAGAGGACGGTGTAGAGGTTGCGTTCCAGGCCGCCCTGGGGCGCCCATTCCTCGTGTCCGTGGTGGTCGTCGCCGGCGTGGTCGTGGTCGGCGGGGAGGGCCTCCTCGTACACCTCCGCCTTGAGGATGAGGTGCGTGCCCCAGGGGAGGGTGAGGGCGCTGAAGACGAGGCCGGCGGCCAGGCCGGCGAGGAGGGCCCGGGTGGCCAGTTCACGGAAGTTCATGGGCGCGTCCTCAGTGGCAGGGGAAGACGGCCACGTGGCGCGTGTCGTGGGCGGCGTTGTGGAAGGCCGGCTGGGGGGCGAAGCCCACCACGGCGAGGATCACCGCCCCCAGGGCGATGGCGCCGAGGGCGGCGCGCAGGGTCTGGGCGCGGCCGTGTTCGAGGGTGTGGGTATGGCTCTTGGGGGTCAGCATGGTCGCCTCCTGGGTGAATGGATCCAGGCGGGCAGCGCCCGATGGGCGCGGGGCGGTTCGGCCCCCGATGCCGCCCGCCGCGGCATCGTGGCGCCTGCCGGGCCGGTCTCCGGGCTCGCGAGGATGGCCGATCGCGCGCCTTCCCGGGTCGCCCCAGTGGCCTGTGCGCGGTCGCCTCGCCTACCGTTGCGGGGGCAGCGCCGGCTTTGCGGCTCGCGCCGCGCACCGGCTTCCCGTTTCACCCGACGCTCGCGCGCCGGACACCCGGCAGGGGTGCGGCAAGTAAACCCGCCGCGATGCGGGTTGTCAATGCGCTTCCCGATCCAGGGCCGCCGCCAGCTCCCGCAGCCCGGCGGAGATGGTGACCGGGTAGGGCGGGGCCGGGTCCAGGCCCCGGTGGGCTTCGGGCAGGGCGGCGAGCTGCTCGCGCACACGCGCGCGGATGGCCTCCAGCGATTCGGCTTCGCGCAGGCGCCGACCGTCGCGCATCACCTCCACCAGCAGGGGCTCCCCTTCGACCCGCTCGTCGGCGCGGGTGACGGTGTCGCCGGCCATGCGCCCCTGGCCGTCGAAGCGGCGCCAGACCTGCTTGGCGTCCGGCCAGGTGGCCTTGCCCTCGGAGCGCTTGCGGCGCGGTCGTCCGGCGTAGCGCATGAGTTTGTAGGCGCAGTCCAGGTAGGGGGCGTCGGCGGAGGTGTCCAGGCGGGTGCCGACGCCGAAGCCGTCGATGGGGGCGCCCTGGGCGAGGAGGGCGTGGATGCGGTCCTCGTCCAGGTTGCCGCTGGCGAAGATGGTGGTCTCGCTGAGGCCGGCCTCGTCGAGGATGGCACGCACGCGGCGGGCGTGTTCGCCCAGGTCCCCCGAGTCGATGCGCACGCCCTTGATGCGGATGCCCTCGGCGGCCAGGCGGGGGGCGATCTCCACCACCCGGCGGGCGCCCCGTTCGGTGTCGTAGGTGTCGATGAGGAGGACGACGTTGTCCGGCTGGGCATGGGCGAAGTGGAGGAAGGCGTCGGTCTCGTGCGCGTGCGCTTCCACGAAGCTGTGGGCCATGGTGCCGAACACGGGGATGCCGAAGGCCGGTTCGGCGAGCACGTCGGAGGTGCCGTGGAAACCGGCCAGGTAGTTGGCGCGCGCCGCCAGCAGACCCGCCTCGGCGCCATGGGCGCGGCGCAGGCCGAAGTCCACCAGCAGCCTGCCGCGGGCGGCGAGGACGCAGCGCACCGCCTTGGAGGCGATGAGGGTCTGGAAGTGGAGGAGGTTGATGAGGCGGCTCTCGATGAGTTGCGCCTGGGGCAGGGGGGCGGTGATGCGCACCAGGGGTTCGTCGGGGAAGCACACTGTGCCCTCGGGGAGGGCGTGCACCTGGCCGGTGAAGCGCAGGCTGGCCAGGTAGTCGATGAAGTCGTCGCCGAAACGACCGCTTTCCCGCGCCCAGGCCAGCTCGGCCTCGCCGAAGCGCAGGTGCTCCAGATAGTCCAGGAGCTGTTCCAGGCCGGCGGCCAGGTAGAAGTTGCGCCCAGGGGGCAGGTCGCGGACGAAGAATTCGAACACCGCCTCGTCTTCCATGCCCTGGGCGTGGTAGCCGGCGAGCATGGTGAGCTGGTAGAGGTCGGTGGTGAGGGGGCTGTTGCTGGCGTCGATCAAGCGGGCGCCTCCTCGGCCAGGTCGGAGAGGGTGAGGGGGAGGGCGCCGGCGCGCCGCATCTCGTCGATGGCGGCCTCGCCGTCACCGGGGTGCACGTCCACGGCGCGGATAGCGTCGGTGAGGAGATAGACCTGGTAGCCCAGACGCAGGGCGTCCAGGACGGTCTGCTTGACGCAGTAGTCGGTGGCCAGGCCGCCGACGAACAGGCGTCGCACGCCCATCGCCCGCAGGCGCGCGTCCAGATCGGTGCCTTGGAAGCCGGAGTAGGCCTCCTGGTCCGGCTCGGTGGCCTTGGAGACGACGAGGGCGTCGTCGGGCAGTTCCAGGCCGGGGGCGAACTCGGCGCCGGGGGTGCCCTGCACGCAGTGGGCCGGCCAGGGGCCGCCCCGGTCCCGGAAGGAGCAGTGGTCGGGGGGGTGCCAGTCGCGGGTGGCGACGATGGGCAGGCCGGCTTGGCGGAAGCGGTGGATGTATTCGTTGAGCACGGGCACGACCTCGTCCCCCTGGGGCACGGGCAGGGCGCCGCCGGGGAGGAAGTCGTTCTGCACGTCGACGATGACGAGGGCGTCGCCGGGTTTGAGTCGCACGGTCATGGTGTTCACCCCTTGATGGTGATGAGCGGTTCCAGGCGCGCCACCTTGTGGGCCAGGCCGGCGGCGTCGGCCGCTTCCACCACCGCGGAGACGTCCTTGTAGGCCCCAGGGGCCTCTTCGGCGACGCCGCGCAGGGAGGGGCTTTTGACGATGATGCCGCGCCGGCGCAGCTCCTCGACGATGTCGCGACCGTGCCAGGTGCGGGTGGCCTGGCGGCGGCTCATGGCGCGGCCGGCGCCGTGGCAGGCGGAGCTGAAGGCGAGGCGCTCGCCCGTTTCGCTGCCGGCGAGGATGTAGGAGGCGGTGCCCATGGTGCCGCCGATGATCACCGGCTGGCCAAAGGGGCGCAGGTCCTCGGGGATGAGGGGGTGGCCGGGTCCGAAGGCGCGGGTGGCCCCCTTGCGGTGCACGAACAGGCGTTTTTTCACGCCGTCCACCTCGTGTTCCTCTTCCTTGCGGGTGTTGTGGGAGACGTCGTAGAGGAGGCGCAGGTCGGCCTCGGGGAGGACGCCGGCGAAGGCTTCGCGCACCAGGTGGGTGATGATCTGGCGGTTGGCCAGGGCGCAGTTGATGGCGGCGCGCATGGCCCCCAGGTACTGCCGGCCCACGGGCGAGTCGATGGGGGCGCAGGCCAGTTCCCGGTCGGGCAGGTCGATGCCGTACCGGGCCGCCGCCTGGACCATCTTCTTGAGGAATTCGGTGCCGATCTGGTGCCCCAGGCCGCGCGAGCCGCAGTGGATGCTGACCACCGCATTGCCCACTGCGAGGCCATAGGCGCGGGCGATGTCCTCGCGATAGACGGCGGTGACGTGCTGCACCTCCAGGTAGTGGTTGCCGGAGCCCAGGGTGCCCATCTCTTTGCGCTGGCGTTCGCGCGCGCGGGCGGACACCTGGGCCGGGTCGGCGCCGGCCATGCGCCCCCGCTCCTCGATGCGTTCCAGGTCCTCGGGCCGGCCCCATCCGCGCTCAACCGCCCATTGGGCGCCGCCTTCCAGCATGGCGTCCATCTCCGCCTCATTGAGGGTGATGTGGCCGGTGCTGCCGAGGCCGGCGGGGACATGCGCGAACAGGGCCTCGGCGAGGGGCTCCTGGACGGCGAGGATGTCCTCGCGGGTGAGGCCAGTGAGGAGGGTGCGCACGCCGCAGGAGATGTCGAAACCGACGCCGCCGGCGGAAACCACGCCGCCCGCCTCGGGGTCGAAGGCGGCCACGCCGCCGATGGGGAAGCCATAGCCCCAGTGGGCGTCGGGCATGGCGTAGGCGGCGCGGACGATGCCCGGCAGGGTGGCGACGTTGCTGAGTTGCTCGAGGACCTTGTCGTCCATGTCGCGGATGAGGTCTTCGGTGGCGTAGATGACGCCGGGCACGCGCATCTTCCCCCGGGGAGCGAGGACCCAGCGGGTCTCGGTGTGTTCGCTGAAGGGTTCCAGGTCCATGACGGCCTCCTCAGACGTCCACCACGCACTGGGCGCACCAGGCGCCGTCTTCCTGCCACACCTTCAGTTCGGTGAGGGTGGCGCCCTTGACCTCCACCGCCGGCTGGTGGCGTTCCCGGTCCACCGCCTCGCCCCAGGCGGTGGCGGTGAGGTGGGTGCGGTCCGCGTCGATGTGCACTTCGTAGCGGGAGAACAGCATCCCGCGGGTGGCCATCTCGTAGATGAGGGCGTCGAGCCATTCCACGAACAGGAATTCCACGTCCACCGCCCGTGCCTCGATGGGCACGGCCTCCCGGGGTTCGACTTTGGCCGGGTCGGTGACGACGGCGGTGAGGGCGATGCCGGCCTGTTCGAAGGCAGTGTCCAGGTCCGGGCCGCAGCCGCGCACGCCGATGTCCGCCTGGTGCTCGAAGTGTTCCCAGTGTCCCCGTTCCATGCATGACCCACGACGGTGGTTTAGGCTTTTGAGACTAGCAACGCAAGGGGATTTCCGCCATGTATCTCAAGCACGTACCGACCGGTGAAATGATGGAAGTGGCCGACCTGACGGCCCTGGTGGACCCGTTCCAGGGGCAGGTGCCGATGCGTTCCCACGCCGGCGAGGAGCTGGGCGAGCCGGAACCGGTGGCCAAGGGGGAGCTGGCCTTTCCCTCGGGGGAGGCCCTGCCCCGCTGCTGGACCGACCCCCACTACAAGGACTGAGCCTCAGACCTTCTTGCCGGTGAGGGCGAGGGCGGCTTCGACCACGTTCTCCGGGCGGGGGATGGAGGCGGCC